>JAFAIW010000215.1 GCA_019236495.1 Vulcanimicrobiota bacterium
CGGGCACGGCTCCGCCTTCAAGAAGAAAATGCGCGAATGCGGCATTACGACGATCTACCACGACATGGGGCGCGCCGCGCCGCTCAACGAGAGCGCCAAACGTTACATCTTGCGCTGCGAAACGTGCGCGATGGAGTTGTTGCGCAAGCGCATGCCGAGCCGTCCGATGAGCTGCGCGCGCTGCGATCGCCGCAGGTTCAATCCGAAGTTTCCGCTGACGATCTACGAAATCGTCGAGACGCGCGAAGTTGGGTCGACGCTCGAAATGCGAGCGGCTAGAGGTGTTTCCAAATGAGTCCACCTGCGGCGACGACCAGCGCCGCGGCCAGCCAGCGGCCCAAGTGCGCGGCCGGGACGCGTTTAGCCATGCGCGCGCCCAGCTGACCGCCGCCCACGCCGCCGAGCAACAACGGAATGCCGTACGCAAGGTCGACGTCGTGTTGGAGGACGTGCGTGATCAACCCGACAGGCGAGCTCAGCGCGATTACGAAATTCGAGGTCGCGCTGATTGCATGCATGGTGAGCGTCGATAGATAGAGCAGCATCGGAAGCACCACGATCCCGCCCCCGATTCCGAAGAGACTCGAAACGAAACCCACCACAAGACCGCCCAGCAGCGCAACCGGTGCAGGCATCGCTCGTCCTTCGTGCTCGCGGCGCATTTCACCAAAGCGCTTATCAAAGTTGGTGATGAGGTCCGTCGCGAGCAGCAAGATCAAGGCGGCGAGCGAGAAGTCGAAGACTTTGCCGGAAATCTGCGTTACCGTGAACGCGCCCGCAATGCTGCCTGGCAGTGCGCCCGCCGCGAGCCACCCGCCCACGCGCAAGTTGACGGTGCGCTGACGCAAATATGCAACGGCCGCGCTGGCGCTGTTGAAAACGATCAAAATCAGCGACGTTCCCGCGGCGATTGCGTGATGCAGCCCGAAGAGAACACGGAGGGCGGGTACCATCAAAAACCCGCCCCCGAGACCAACCATCGAACCGAACGTGCTCGCAACCAGACTGATTGCGAAGAGTTCGACCGCGCGAAGGATCACGCCGGAGCCAGGACTTCTCCTTGGACGGGCGCGGCTGCGGGTTGCTTGCGGCCCTTCACGTTGAAGATACGCAACGGTTTCTCTTTACCTTTCACCGTGACCGGTTCGAGTTCGTCCACTTCGACGATGTCCTTGACCTCCTCGTACGTCGACTCGCTGATGATGATTTCGCCGCCTTTCGCCACGTTGTAAAGGCGCGCGGCGGTGTTGACGTTATCCCCGATCACCGTGTAATTCATGCGATTCGACGAGCCGAGATTGCCCATCACGACGTCGCCGGTGTTGCAGCCCATGCCGACCGTAAAAATCTGGCGTCCTTCCTTGGCCCAGCGAGCGCCTAGTTCTCTGATTTTCTCTTGCTGCTCGACCGCCGCCAAGACCGCGCTCTTCGCGTCGTCCGGCTTGGGATTGGGCGCGGAGAACACTGCCATGACGCAGTCGCCGATGAATTTGTCGACGTAGCCGCCGTACTTGAAGATGATGGCGCACATCTCTTCAAAATACTCGTTGAGCTGACCGTAGATTTGCTCCGGAGTCATCTTCTCGGACATCGAGGTGAATCCGCGGATGTCGCTATAGAAGATGGTGGCCTTCACGCGTTTGCCTTGCAGCGCCAAAGCCGACTTCGGATCGTCGTTTTTCAAGATGTCGTCGACGATCGCCGGGCTGACGTGCGCTCCAAACATGTCCCTGATCATACGCTTGTCCGCGCCTTCGGTAACCGTTCGGTAGAGCGCGACGAACAACGTGGCGAGCAGCATCGCGCCAGAGACCTGCGTCAAGTCCAGCCAAACGAGCTTGATGGCCCACATCGAGATGGAGATAAGAGCGTATACCATGATCGATGCGAATGCGAACAGGCTGCCGCGTCCGGGTGAGAATTGCGTTCCGACGAACGCGAGCAGCAGTGGAAGGAAGATGATGAGCCCGATGTCGATCCACTCCGGAACGCGCGCGATTTCCTTGTGCGTCAGCAGTTGGTCGATCATGCGAAGATTCGAATAGACGCCCGGGAAGCGGCCCAGCGGCGTCAGAATGAAGTCGCCCAGCCCTTGCGCGGTCGGCCCGATGACGACGATCTTGTTTTTCGCGAAGATCCGTGCCGTCGCGGTGTCAAACTGCAGCAGTTTATTGAAGGACGTCGTTTGGACGAAATTCACCGTGGAGACGGCGGCGCCGACGCGCTGCGAGATGTCGATGCGGGCAGCCTCCTGGAAAGGAAGCAACAGGAAGCGGCCGGTGCCGTCGAGCGGAACGCGAGAATCGCCGAACGTCGCACGCCAGGGACTCTGTGTCGCAATCTTCTTTTTCGAATATACTTGCAAGGCAGCTGCCACGAGCGACACCCAGTGCCGCGCCGCCGCGTCGCTGGTCGCCGGCGCATCGATGTTGAGCGGCTGACCCATGAGCAGGCCGCCGGGATTATCGACGGTTGTGAAACCGCGAGCCGCGATCCATGGAGCGAGGTCGGGTGCCGTTGGTTCTTCGAACGGGATTCCCGTCGAGGTCGTGGCAACGGTTAGCGGTAGAATGGTCGGCACCATCCGCATACCGGCGGCGAAACGCGCGTCTTCCGTTGGGTTGGCGGAATTTTCCAAGAAGTCGAGGTCGAAAACGACGACCTTCGCGCCGCCTTCGTGCAAAATTTTCAGCGCGTCGCCGTAGACGTGCCGCGGCCACGGCCACGGGCCGACTTGACCCGGATCGCTCCCGATGGATTCTTCATCGATCTTCACGAGTACGACGTTGTCGTCGATGGCCTCGAGATCGGGCGCGGGGATGTGAAGCTTCTGATAGACCCCGGCATTGCTGGCCGCGGTAACGGCATCGTTGATAAAGACGTAGTCGGCGACGCGGTTCAAGTACGTGAGCTTATCGAGCGGGGCCAGATAGAGGCTTAAACCGATGACGCTTCCGATCAATGAAAGTCCGAGAGCATTCAGGAGGGTCCGCATGCGGCGGCCCGTCAGGTTGAACTTCATGCTTGGTATTTCGGCGTTTTGCCGGAGATTACGTGCCGACCCGCCCGATGTAGCGGCGGTCGCGTGTATCGATCCGGATCACGTCGCCGGGATTGACGAAAAGAGGCACCTGAACGGTCGCGCCCGTCTCGAGTTTCGCGGGCTTCGTGGTGCCGGTGGCCGTGTCGCCCTTGAAGCCCGGGTCGGTCTCCTCGACGCGCAGCTCGACGTGCGCCGGCAAATCGACGCCGATCGGAATCCCGTCGTGAAGCTGGACGTCGACCACCATGCCATCCCTTAGGAAGTCGGCGGGATCGCCGATGAGGTCGCGATGCAGGGTGAAGTTCTCGAACGACTCCTGATCCATGAAATGGAATCCGTCGGCATCATTGTAGAGCATCGACATCTGGCGGTTGTCGACGGTCGCCCGTTCGAGCTTTTCACCCGCGCGGAACGTCCGCTCGACCGTCGCGCCGCTCTTGACGTTCTTCAAGCGGGTGCGTACGAACGCCGATCCCTTCCCCGGCTTCACGTGCAAGAACTCGACGACCGTCCAAAGCTGCCCTTCGATGACGATCGTGACGCCATTGCGGAAGTCGTTGGATGAAATCATGACCCGCGGCTATACGGGGCCTCTACGCCGTTGCCCTCGTTCGGGCGGCGCCACGGTCGCAAGAGCCGGAGCGGCGCCTCACGCCCCTCCCGCAGACGCGCGATGTTCGAGCTGTGCCTATATATAATGAGAAGCGCCGCGTAGACGCCGTACGCCACATACGCGGGCTCGCGGGTGAAAAACCACAAGGCGAACGGCGCCGCAACGTTGGCGAGGAGCGACCCCACCGACGAATACGCCGTTGCGCCGGCGCCGAGCGCCCAGGCCGCGCACCACACGAGCGCGGCTTGCCACGAAAGGCCCGCGATCGCTCCGAGGGCGGTCGCGACGCCCTTCCCGCCCTTCCATCCGAGCCAGGGCGAGAAACAATGTCCGCTCACCGCCGCGGCGGCGACGAGCGCGCTCAGCCACGGGATACCGAACGTTTTGGCGATGAGCACCGGCAACGCGCCCTTGGCCGCGTCCAACAGCAGAATTGCAATACCGCCGCGCTTCCCCAGCGTGCGCAACGCATTCGCCGCGCCGATGTTGCCGCTTCCCTGCGTTCGGATATCAGTTCCGTAGAAAAAGCGACCGATCAAATAGCCGAACGGAATCGACCCGATGAAAAACGCAGCGACGCTCGCCGCGATCGCGAGGACGATCATCCTTCGCCGTCCTCTTCGCGGCGCCGTTCGCGAAATTCAAGAGTGAGCGGAACGCCGCCGAACTCGAAATTCGTCCGGATCGTGTTTTCGAGAAAACGCTTGTACGAGGTTTGAAGCAATTCGGGATCGTTGCAATGAAAAACGAACAGCGGCGGGTGCGTCGCCGGCTGCGAAACGTAGAAAATCTTGAACAGCCGGCCGGACGAAGTCGGTGCGGGATGCGCGAGCGCCGCATCCCGGACGACGCGATTCAACTCGGCGGTCGGAACGCGGCGATCGAGGTTCGCCGCAACCTTCATCACGATCGGCATCAAGCTCCCGAGGCGGCGGCCGGTCTTCGCGGACAGAAACGTCACGGGCACGTAGCGCGCGAAGGGAATTTGGCCGTGAATCACGTCGATGAGCTCGGCCTGGCTGTATTCACCCTGCTCGCGCGCCAGATCCCACTTGTTGCCGATGACGATCAACCCCTTACGCTCTTCCAAGACCATGCCGGCGAGCCGGCGGTCCTGCGCGTGCAGTCCTTGCAACGAATCGAAGAGCAGCAACGCGATGTCGCAGCGCGCGATCGCATTCAGCGAACGAAGCGCCGAATAGAATTCGATGTCGCCGTGTGCCTCCGGTTTCTTGCGTACGCCCGCGGTATCGATCAAGCGAATGCGGTGCTCGTGAAAAGGGAAAATCGTGTCGATCGCATCGCGCGTCGTTCCCGGCATCGCGCTGACCACCGAGCGCTCCTCACCAAGGAGTGCGTTCAGCAGCGAGCTTTTCCCCACGTTGGGCATTCCGACGATCGCGAGCGAAAGTTCGTCCTTCGCGGCCGCGTTCGGCAGCGATGCTGGAATTCGTTCGACGACCGCATCGAGCAGATCGCCGGTTCCCTCGCCGTGAATCGCCGAAACCGCAATCGGCTCGCCGAAGCCGAGCGGGGCGAATTCACCGTGAACGGAGGCGGCCGCCGCCGGCGATTCCGCTTTGTTGGCCACGAACACGACCGGGCGCCGCGTCTTGCGGACGACGTTCGCAACGTCGTCGTCGAGGGGATTGCGACCGGCTGCGGCGTCGACCACGAAGATAATGCAGTCGGCTTGGGCCGCGGCAATTTCGGCCTGACGTTGCGTTTGTGCGGCGATTTCGTTCGAGCGTGCGCTTTCGGGATCGAGGCCCGCGGTATCGACGACCGTGAACGTGCGTCCGCGCCATTCGGCAAGCGCGTAGAGACGATCGCGGGTAACGCCCGGCGTGTCTTCGACGATGGCGAGACGCCGGCCGATCAAACGGTTGAACAGCGCGCTCTTTCCGACGTTCGGGCGGCCGACGATGGCCACGGTGGCGGGGCGTAGCTCGATTGCGTGGTCGCCGTCGAGCGCGTGTGGGGCGGCCGTCTCTTCCATGGCGAGCGGTGGAGTTCGCCGAGCGGGTCCGCCGGCCCCACGGGCAGAAAGCACTCGGCCGTCCCATGGCAACCATCTACATCGAAACGTTCGGCTGTCAAATGAACGAAGCCGATTCGCAATACATCGCGGATCGCGCTGCGTCGGCCGGGTACGAACTCGCGCAATCGCCGCACGACGCGAACGTCGTGGTTCTCAACACCTGCACCGTGCGCGACAATGCGGAGCGGCGCGCCTACGGACGCATGGCGCATCTCAAGGCACTCAAAACTGCCGATCCCGCTCTAAAACTCGTCGTGATGGGATGCCTTGCGGAGCAAGACCGCGATCGCATGCAGACGATCGTCCCGCACGTCGACGCCGTTTTCGGCACGTCCGAACTCGTGCAACTCGGCGACGCGCTCGCGACGTGGCGTGAAGGCTTCGAAGGAACGGAGCTGAGCGAAGAGCGCGCGCTGCTGCTGCCGATGGGCGGCACGGCCGACGGCATCGCCGACGAGTTCAGCCATTTGCGCGGATTCGTTACCGTTCAGCGCGGGTGTTCGTACTATTGCACGTTTTGCATCGTGCCGCACGTGCGCGGGCGCTTCGATCATCGCCCGATGGGCGATATTTTACGCGAAGCGGGCGCGCTCGTCGAACGCGGCGCTCGTGAGGTGATGCTCGTCGGACAGACGGTGAACGCCTATCGCGATCCGGCGACGGGCAGCGATTTCGGCGCGCTGTGCCGTGCGGCAGCCGCTTTGCCGGGGCTCGAGAGGCTGACCTTCATCTCGCCGCACCCGAAGGATTTCACGGAAAACATCGTGCGCGAGTTGGCCGGGATTCCGCAGATGAATTCGCGCGTGCATCTCCCGTTGCAATCCGCCAGCGATCCGGTGCTGCGCCGGATGAACCGGAAATACACCATCGCACAATATGAAGAGAAACGCGAGCTGTTCGCACGGTACGCACCGCACTGGGCAGTGACGACGGATATCATCGTAGGTTTTCCGGGTGAGACCGATGCGGATTTCGAGGCGACCCTCGAATACTGCAAACGCCAGGTCTTCGCCCAAGCATTCATGTTCGTCTATTCCGTACGACGTGGAACTCCCGCTGCGCAGTGGGAGCAAGTCCCGCACAACGTCGCAAGCGCGCGATTCGAACGATTGATGGGCGTGCAAAACAAAGCGACGCGCGCGTATCACGAGCGTAAGGCGGGAAGCACCGTTCGGGCCTTGATCTGCGGTCCTTCAAAAAAAGACCGCACCAAGCTCGCCGCCAAGACGCCCGACAACGTTACGGTGATTGCACCGATGCCGCCCGATTACGACGCGACCTACGCGCAGACGCCGTGGCTCGACGTACGCGTCGACAGCGGTTTCGTTTGGGGATGCACGGGATCGATCGTGGGTCGTGCGGAGCGCTACGACGCGCCGAGGAAGGCCGTAGAAGCCCCCGTCTTGGATTTGATCGCGGCGCGCTAAGCCGGCCGCCGCCGGTTCGAAGCGAAAGACCGCTCACAAGTTATCCACAAGGCATGGAACGAACCTCGGCTTCGTGCCCAGCTATTCTCCGATGCTCGAGCAGTACTTCGGCATGAAGGCTCGACATCCGGAAGCAATTCTGCTTTCGCGCGTTGGCGATTTCTACGAAGCATACGGCGAAGACGCGGAGACGATCGCGCGCGCGCTGTCGATCGCGTTGACGTCGAAGGAAGCGGGAAGCGGGCGGCGCGTCGCGATGGCGGGCGTTCCGCATCATGCCCTGTCGCAATATTTGCAACGCCTAGTCGCGCAACGCTGGATCGTGGCGCTCGCGGAGCAGCTCGACGTCCCGCAACCCAACAAGCTCGTGCGCCGCGACGTGGTGCGTATCGTCACGCCCGGCACGCTCATCGAAGAGCAGCTTCTCGACGGTAAGCAGAACAATTATCTTGCCGCGGTCACATTGGCGGGCGAAACGTTCGCAATCGCGCACGCCGACGTCTCCACCGGGCGATGTGCGGCCACCGCAATCGGCGGTGATGATGCGTTCGACGAGATCTTGGCGGAAATCGGCCGGATCGGTCCGGCCGAGATCGTCGCGGACGTCTCGCCGGACGTGCGAGCGATGATGGCGCAAGCGTTTGAAAATTTGGGAGCGAGGCTCGCTGCGCCGTCGATTTGCGCCGTCGAGGAACGCAAACGCCCATCCATCACCGGCTTTTCGCTCGACGAGTCGCTCGCAATGCATCGGGCGCTGGATGCGCTCGCCGCGTTCGTTCGAAAGACCGGAGTGACGTCCGGCGATGCGCTCCGCCCTTCGGAGTTTTACCGCCGCCAAACCTTCGTTGCGCTCGATCCGCAGACGCGCAGGAACCTAGAGCTGACGAAGGCGCTCGGCGCCAATCCTAAAGCCACGCTGCTGGCCACGCTGGACAAATGCGCGACGTCGATGGGCTCGCGAATGCTGGCGCGCTGGATTCTCGCGCCGCTCGTCGATGCGCCGGCAATCGAAGCGCGTCATAACGGCGTGCAAGCGCTGGTGGACGAGCACGTCCGGCGCGAATCCACGCAGGAGCTCTTGCGCGGCTGCTTCGATCTCGAACGTATCGCGCAAAAGGTCCGCTTTAAACGCGCCGCGCCGCGAGATCTCGCTTCGCTGCGCCGCACGCTCGACGCGATGCAACCGCTTTCGAAGGTCGTGCCGTCAGGGCTCCACGCAGTGATGGAGCGCATCGCAGACTTCGACGACGTGCTTGCCGATTTGGAACGATTGCTTGTGGAACAGCCGCCCGCGCTCTTGAGCGACGGCGGCGTCATTCGGCCCGACGCCGATGCGGAGCTGGCCGAATGCTTGGCCCTTCGTACCGATGCGCGTGGGCGTTTGAACGAACTGGAAGAACGCGAGCGTGAACGTACCGGCATCAAGACGCTGAAAGTGAAGTATGCTAGCGCGTTCGGTTATGCGATAGAAATTTCGAAAAATCATCTTTCGTCGGTGCCGGCGGATTACGTGCGCAAGCAAACGCTCACGACCGGAGAACGATTCGTCACGCCGGAGCTCAAGGAGCTCGAACTGGCGATTTCCACCGCTCAGACGCGGCAGCAGCGGCTTGAAGAGCGCATCTTCGGCGAACTCGTGGAGCGGATCTCCGTGCGCGTTGGAGATCTCTTGCAAGCGGCTGACGCACTGGCAGAAATCGATGTTTTGTGCGCGCTGGCGCAATGCGCCGCCGAGCGAAACTACGTTCGGCCCCGATTCGTCGCGGAGAGTTGCATCGAAATCGAAGAAGGCCGGCATCCGGTGATGGAGACGATCCTTCGGACGAACTTCGTCCCCAACGACCTGGCCGTCGGACGCGACGCGCAGCGTTTCATTCTCCTGACCGGGCCGAACATGGGTGGGAAGTCGACGTTCTTGCGTCAGGCGGCATTGCTGACGATCATGG
>JAFAIW010000220.1 GCA_019236495.1 Vulcanimicrobiota bacterium
CTATCGCTCGCACCTCAGGATGACACGCCTCATTTTGTTTGAGTGGGTGTGTCCCCGGAAGTTTCCGACAACTTGTCTCTTTTCACCACAGCGCGTTTAGCGTTCTGCCGCGGGGTTTCGTCCTTCGAGGCTCGCTATCGCTCGCACCTCAGGATGACACAACGTGGAGCGAAGCTCCCTCGTGCGAGCGAGCTTAAACAGAGATCAGCGAGCGAGCCGAGGGAGCAAGCGTTAAATGTCAACGTTCATGAAATCGTCGAACTGACTGACCTGGTTGGGGTGGAAATTCTTGAGATCTTTGTTGAAGATGTAGTTGTCGTCGTTGACCTTCATCACAATCGTGGGGACATCGTGCACGAGCAGGTCGATCACCTTGTCTTCATAGGGCTGCCGCTCTTCGAAGCTGTACAAGACGCGCGCCTGGTACATGGCATCCGTCGCTTCGCGGTTACACCAGCGGGAATCGTTTTGGCCGTTCGGCGGAATCTGGTCGCACGCATAAAGGATCGACATGTCGCCGATCGGATCCAGTTGCCAGGCGAAGAACACGACGTCGAACTTGCCGGAATAGATGATCCCGTGATCCTGGTACGGAGCAAACAGCAGCGATGAGAGGTAGTGCTGGACGTTCATGCCGACGCCGATTTGCTTCCACGAACTCCGCATGATTTCGATCTTTTCGTCGGCATCTTGGGAGCCCGTACTCGTCGCGACGTCGAGCACGAGCTCGACGCCGTTCTTGCGGCGAATTCCATCGGGTCCGCGCTTCCAGCCCGCACCGTCGAGCAATGCGTTCGCTTTCGCGAGGTCGTACTCGTTGAACGGAATATTAGGGACGTGGTACGGCGCCGCTTCGGCCAGCGGACTCTCTTGCAAGACGCCGGACCTGTGGTCGACCTTCTGCCACATCGTGCGGCGGTCCGTCGCATAGCGTAAGGCTTGCCGCACCGCGAGCTCCTGCAACTTCGGACTCTGCACGTTGAAGTCGATGTGATTGTAGAAATACGACGGCTGCACGAGTTTTGCGACGCCGCTTCCCAACTCGCCGAAGCGCGACATATAGAGCCCCGGAACCGGATACCAGAGATCTAACTCCCCGCTTTGCAACTCGGCAAACACGGTATCGCGGCTCGGAATCAGCTTGAAAATGATCTTCTGCAGTTTCGGAAGCCCGCGGAAATAACGCGGGTTCGGAACCAGCGTCACGTGGTCGCCGCGCTGCCACTCCGCATATTTGAACGGCCCGATGCCGACCGGCAGGGAGTTGTAGGGCGCTTTGTTGATGTTCGGCAAGCCATTCAGGATGTGCTTGGGCAGCACGCACGGATTTGCGCCGGCGCTGGAAAAGAACGTGGGAAGAAACGGGGCGTACGGCTTCTTCAAATGAAAGATCACCGTGTATTTGTCGGGCTCGTCTAATTTCGTGATCAGATCCCAACCCTGGGTGCTTACGACGTTATTCGCCGGATTGAGCACTTGTTTTTCGGTGAACACGACGTCGTCGGCATTGAACGGCGCGCCGTCCGACCATACGACGCCCTTACGCAGGTGATACGTGATCGTCTTGCCGTCGGCGCTGATGCCGCCGTTCGCCTTGGTCGGAACCACCGTGGCGAGTTCCGGCAAGGGGCGGTTGTTGCGATCCCACTTGATCAACCATGCCATCACGAGCGACGACATGTACTGCAGCGTTCCTTGCGTATTCAAGAGCGGATTGAGCCCGACCAGATCTTCGGCGGTAGCATAGCGGAGCGTGTGCGGAATCGTCGTCGCGTTCGCGCGCCCGCCCGCGCCTCCGCCGGTCCCGACGCGCGTGCATCCGGCCGCCATCACCAAGGCCAACAGGATTCCGATCGATCGCTTCACTGCGAGTTCTCCTTTCGCGCTCACGCGCGCATCGTTTCCGGATCGATTCCTTCGCGCTCGCACCATTCGCGATACGCCTGCGGGGCGATCTCGGACGGCTTGATCTCGCTCCGTCCGCCCCAGAACACGTTCGTATATCCAATCGGGATTTTTGCTTCCGACAGATGTTCGTCGATCGCCGCCTTATGCGCGAGCACGACGTTCTTGTCCAAACCGTGCGCTACCGCCATGATATTGACGTTGCGAAACTCCGGCCCGCCTTCACGCCAGTATGCGTGCGTGATGATGTGATGGCGGCCGACTTCGCGGCCGGCGTCGAGCTCGAGACCGGGAGGAACGGCCCAATGGAACAGCGCGTTGTAGCGCGTTACTCGTTCGTCGTTCGCCGTTTTCTTGACGTGTTCGAGGAACGTCGAGAATCGGCCGATGACTTTGCGCGCCTGCAGCGACTCCGCGACTTCATAAAACGTCGCGAGTTCGACTCCGGCTTCGTCGGCCCGCGCCTGCCAGAGATCGAGCGCCAGCTCCTGCGGAGCGAATTCGCGTTTGAGGGCGGTGAGCACGCGCCAATCGAGCTCCGAGAGTGCGACGACGTTCGTATCCAAAACGTCGGCGGGCGTTTCGGTGCGGCTCCCGGGTTCCAGGCCGCGCCGGCGCACGTGTCCGACGCCCAACGTAAACAGTCGCTTGGCGGGCATCAACCGAAAGCGCTGCGCCCCAACGGCGCGCTGCAAGTGTTCGGCGTGTTTTTGCAGAGAAAAGCCTTGTGGAACTTTGATCGTCGTCCAGAGTCGATAACTCGACCCCGGCGTGGCGGCATCCGCCGTGCGAATGACCACGTGTCCGGAAAACGGATCGCTGCGGAACATGTAGTCGAAGGCTGCATCGAGCCGCTGCGGATCGATCTCCCACGCTGCCAGCGCTCCATGTGCGAGATTGGTTGCCATCAGCGTCTGTCGCACGCGACGGATAGTGCCGGCTTCGAGCATGGCGCGCACGCGCTCGAGCACGGTTTCGGCCGGCAGGTTCGCGCGCGTTGCAACCGCGCCGAAGGGATCGCGTTGAAAACCGCTCAGGCGGTCTTCCGAAACGGACAAGATAGCCGCGTTGACGGCGTCGCTAACGGCGGCCGGAACGTCGGCGCGAGCGGGCATGGAGCCGTAGTTTGACTTACGGGTGCGGAATCTTCCCCCCGAGCAGGTCGGTATCGTTCTCGCCGAGCGCGTAGAGATAGGCTTGTTCGTTCTGGCGCAGGGTATAGATGGTACTGAGCGCGTCGGTTTGCGCCGTCGTCAAGTTCGTTTGCGCGATCAAGAGCAGCGGCAGCGTGGTAACGCCGGCTCGGAATTGCGCCTGCGTTGCATCGACGACCGTCTTCGCTTGGCTAAGTGCGACGTCGGCTTGCAAGACCGCCGCTTGGGCAGAAATCAAATTGACCAAGGCCTGTTTCACGTTGAGTTGTACGCCAAGCCGAACGCTGTCGAGATTCGCGTCCGCATTATCCAGATTGGCTTTCGCTTGCGCCCGCGCCGCCGCGGTCGCTCCCGCGTCGTAGAACGGAATCGTTAGCACCGCGCCAACTGAGTTGGAATTACGATACGTGCCGCCGGTCGGATCCGTAGACGACGTTCCATAACTCGCGGTACCTTGAATGTTCGGGACGTAGCCGAGGTCTGCCGCGCGTAAAGCCGATTGAGCGGAACTTACGGAATTCTCGGCAGCATAGAAGTCGGGGCGCAAGGAAAGCGCCCGTTCGATCGCGCGGTCGTAATCCAGCACCGGGGCCGGCAAAAGAGACTCCGTGCGAATCGTCGGCGTGTCGTTGAGCGGGCGCAGATTTGCATCGGCGTCGATGCCCAACGTGTTCGCCAGCGTTGCGTATGCGGCGAGTTCCGTGCCTTGGGCGCGAACCAACGCGACACGGGCAGTCGCTACGGGCACTTCAGCCGTAGCCAAATCGACGCGCGAGGCGGTGCCTGCGCGGAGCTGTGCGGCAACGAGCTCGGCTTGCACTTCGTTCTGATGCACGACTTGCTGAGCGAGAATGGTGGCGTATTGCGCACCCAGTGCGTTGTAGTACGCCTGCGCGACGTTGAACGTCAACGTTTGCAAGTCGCGACGGAAGGTGTTTGCTTGCGCGACTTCATTCTCGTTGGCGGATTGGATCTGTGCGATCGTCTTGCCGCCGTCGAAAATGAGTTGCCGCAGGTCGGCACTCAAGAAGTTGCTGGTGATTGGGCCACCCGATGTGCCGCCGAATGTCCGGCCGCCGCCGTTCGAACCGGTCAGCGTGGAACTACCGGCTTGCGAATTGGTGTGCGTCGTCGACGCCGTGCCGCTCAAATTCGGTTGAATCGGAACGCGCGCAAGCTTCACTTGCGCTTCCGCGAGCTCGACCGAGGCGCGCGCCGACGCCAGGACCGGCGAACGGGCCGCCGCGATTTCCACGGCTTGCACGAGCGTCACGCGTTGGGGCACGCCCGGCACGGGCTTGCCGGCGGCGAGACCGGGCGCCGGCGTTCCATAGGCCGGATACGGAAGCGGCGAACCTGTGGGCAGCGGTCCGGGCGTTTCCGTCGGTAGCGCCAAGGGCAACGTCTGTGCGAGTGCGCGCGGAACGGGCAATGCGAGAACGAGCGCCGTTACGGCGCAAGCGAACAGCAGTCTCTTCATCGGCTAGTGTGCGCTCTGCCCTCCGTTGACGGCGACGACGCTACCGTTTTGCAGCGCGTCGGGGCGCGTGGTGATCACCGTCGTTCCCGGCCCGATTTGCGGGCTGCGAACTTCGCTCAGCGTATCGGTTTGCAAACCGATCGTCACCGGTACCTCCTTGGCTTTGTTGCCTTGTACCACGAACACCGTCGTTCCACGTTCCGTCTGCCCCACCGCGGAGCGGGGGATGACGATCGCGCCGGCATGCTGTTGCTTGACGATCGTTGCCGTCACGAGCATCCCGCCGCGAAGTTCGTTCCCAGGATTCCCCAGGCGTATGCGTGCGCGATACGAGAGCGTTCCTTGCGTCGGCACGGCGTTCACGTCGAAAATCCGTCCGGCGAACGTTTTTCCGGAAATCGAGCTCGAGGTGAACGTTACCGGCGTGCCCGCATGAATGAACTCCAGATCTTCATCCGGCACGTTTAAGTTGACGTACACGGTGTCGACTTGCGAAATTTGAAAGACGGCCTGCGTGGGGCCGGCCATAGCGCCGGGATCCATTAGGCGGGCCGTAATGATGCCGTCGAAGGGCGCGTAGAGTGAGGTCTGGCGTATCTGCGTGCGCAGCGCATTCGCCTGCGCTTGCGCCGAAGCGATGGCGGCGCGGTCGGCCGCTGCGTTCGCCGATTGAACTTGCGTGTTTTCCTCGTTTCCAACCGCGGTGTTGTACTGCGCCAGAGCGGCCTCGTAGGCGCTACGAGAATTCTCGAGCGCAGTCTGAGACACGAAGCCCTGCTTATAGAGCTGAACGTTTTGATCGTAGACGAGTTTGGCATTGTTCAAGGCGGCTTGCGCCGAGGAGGTCGCATTGCTCACTTGTTTTTCCGTGATCGGAACGCTCAGCGACGAGCTCTGCGCTTTGGCCTGCGACTGCGCGATCAGCGCCTCGTCTTGCGCGAGTTGAGCGCGAAACGTCGAATCGTCCACTTTTGCCAGCAACTGACCCGCCGAGACACGGTCGCCTTCGTTCGCATAGACGCCGATCAGCGGGCCCGCTTGCTGGACCGAAAGGGTGGAATTCTGCAATGGGGTGACTTGGCCGTCGAGTGTGGCGTAGGTCGCGATGTTGCGCCGCACGGCCTGGGCGACGTCGACGTTCAACGGCGGAGGGCCCATCTGCGCGTTCTTGTGGGCACCGCAGCCGGCCAAGCCGGCTCCGCCCAACACTGCGAAAAATGCCGCCGTCAATGCTCTATACCGCATGATTCTCCTACATGAAAAAGGGCTCGCGGACCCTCTACTCGCTCCCATATACACGCTTCGGCCGCGTTTTGATTCACCTGCGCTCTTCCTCGTTGCGACACCGGGCGGGAGCGTGGCAGGCGGTGTGGTAACTCTCACCCCGGCCATGACTGCGAAACTGGAGATCGGACGGTCGTACAGCAGCCAGACGCGCGTCGAGGAGTGGATGACGGCCGAGAAGGCGGGAAACCGCGGCGCGGACGTGCTTTCGACCCCGCAACTGGTCCAGCTCATCGAAGAAGCTGCGATGCACTGCACGGCGCCCGTGCTCGGCGACGACCGCATGACGGTCGGGACACACATCGACCTCGAGCATCGCAAGCCGGTGCCGGTCGGCTTCATCATTCGGACGGAAGTCGAAATCGTCCAAGTCGACGGCCCGCGAATCACTTTCGCGGTGCAGGTCTTCGACGAACAGGAAATCGTGGCCGAAGGGACGCACGAACGCTATGTCATCGAGCGGGCGAAATTTCTTTCGATCCTCGAGGACAAAATGAGCTAGCCCACCGTTCTCTGGTAGGGCGGGCGAAACACCGCTCCCCGAACGCGCCAAATACCGACAAAAACGGGAGCCTTGGCGCGGCTCGGTGAGGTTATACTCCAAGGGGGGCAATCCGATGCCCCCGAAGGAAGATTCAGAAGGCATGCCGACGGGTACCCTGGATGAAAGGGTTGACCTGAAGGCAAAGACTTTGATCTTCAGGTCTCATTCTGACTTAGGAGGAAAAATTGAAACGACTGAGCACCGGGGTCCTTTCCGTGCTGTTCGCAGCCGGTTTGGGACTCAACGCGGTTGCCGCTCCGTCGGCTTTGGCATCGCATGGCAACATTGGAACCAACGCGATCGCTCAAGCTGCGTCGGCGCCCGCGGCAGCTCCGGCCGCGGACTTCGGTTCGCCGCCGTCGGGCCAGATCCCGATCCTTTTCAACGATCACCACGTCTATGCGAAGCCGGATAAACTGAAAGAGGGTCGCGTTCTCGCGGCGCTCGTTCGCGGCGGCACGATTCTCATTCCGTTGCGCTCGATGTTCGAGCAAATGGGTGCGACCGTGGCGTACGATCCCGCCTCGAAGACGGTTGATGTCAGCAAGGCTGGCGCGGACGTCAAAGTGACGGTCGGCAAGCCGGAAGTGGTCATCAATGGCGAATCGCGCCCGCTCGACGTGCCGCCCGAGATTTATCAGGGTCACGTCGTCGTACCGGTTCGCGTGATCTCTGAGGGTATGGGCGCATACGTCCAGTGGGTTCCCGAGCAACGCGTCGTCGTGGTTCGTTACGTACCGCCGACGCCGCCGCCGACTCCGG
Organism: Vulcanimicrobiota bacterium; assembly: GCA_019236495.1. Lineage (GTDB taxonomy): Bacteria > Vulcanimicrobiota > Vulcanimicrobiia > Vulcanimicrobiales > Vulcanimicrobiaceae > JAFAIW01. The sequence continues at coordinate 7,130 of JAFAIW010000220.1, forward strand.
CTCCAACGCCGGTTCCGACAGTGGCTCCGACGCCGACGCCGACCGCGGCCCCGACACCCTATAAGGATCTGTTCATCGTCGGTGACTACATCATCTCACCGAAGGTGTACAACGAATTCAGCCCCGGTAACACCGGAAACAACAGCAACGGCGGGTTCTCGTACTCCGTCCGTGGCGCGTGGGAGTTCAACCTCGGAAACATTCCGTGGATGCTCGAAGGCGACTACCGGCAGTACAACTATCCGCATAACCAGATCGCTGCAACGCCCGCCGGCTTCGTGCCGGGTACGGCTTGCGGCACTCCCGGCTATCCGACGCCGGGCACGGATCCTGCTTGCGTCACCGTCATCGGTGGCGGCGCGCAGACGTTCGTCCCCGCGTTCACCGTCCGCGACTACGACTTTGACGCTCGCTTGGGCTTCAAGGTTCTCGATCCGCGCGTGTACATCGGCATCGGTTACGTGTGGCGTGCAAACAACGCCGGCTATCCGAAGATGAACAACGTCGGCGCGGGTATCGAAAAACTCCCGGATCTGGATCAGCCGTTCTCGGTGTACGGCAGCTTCTGGTTCTATCCGAACATCAAAGGCACGGCGTTCTGCGCCGTGGCCGGCACCAGTTGTACGCTTTCGTACAACGACATGAAGTATGAGATCGGCGGCACGTTCAACTTCGGACAAAGCCCGCTGTACCTCGACTTCGGTTTCCTGGGCAACCAGCTCTACAACCGCACCAATGGTCCGACGAACGAAACGGAAGTCGGCCCGTACGTCGGTCTGGGGCTGCACTTCTAGTTCGCTAGAAACTGCAACGAAAAAGCGCCGGAGATTTTCTCCGGCGCTTTTTGTTTAGTAGCGCGGGATGTTTTGCTGCGTCAGGTTTGATGATGCGGAGTTTGCCCGCCTCAATGTGTCAGCGCCCCTCGGGCCCTTCGACAAGCTCAGGGTGACACGAGGCGTTGTCATCCTGAGGAGCGCGCAGCGCGTCTCGAAGGACGGCGCCACGCGAAGGGGGGCCCCACGAAGCGGGGGGCGCGGAGGCTAGGCCGGAGCGCCTTTAAACGATATGCCTCCTAGTCGAAATCATCGTTAGAGCGAACTTCTTTGCGT
>JAFAIW010000181.1 GCA_019236495.1 Vulcanimicrobiota bacterium
ACGTCGCCGGGCTCTGTGCCGTCGCGAGGAGCGTCGGCGCGCTCACCTATGTCGACGCCGTGCATTACGGTCCGCACGGCCTGATCGACGTCGAAACGCTGGGCTGCGATTTCCTGGCGTGCTCGTCGTACAAGTTTTTCGGCCCGCATCTCGGCATCGTGTGGGGACGTCAAGGGGTGCTGGCCGAGCTGGAAGCCTACAAAGTCCGACCCGCAACGGAGGAACTGCCGTGGCGTTTCGAATTGGGAACGCCGCAAATCGAGCTGCAGGCCGGCCTCTCTGCCACCGTCGCGTACTTCGCCTGGCTGGGACAAATGCTCGGCGACTCCGGGCCGGTGCGTTCGCAGCTCACCACGGCGTTCGACGGCATCCGCGTTTGGGAGAGCGGCCTGACGCAACGGCTCGTGAACGGTCTCGCCGCGATCGACGGCGTGACGATTCATGGAATTCGCGATCATCTCGACCGGCGCGTCGCTACCGTCTCGTTCACGCACGCAACGCTGCCACCGCCGGAAATCGCGCGCGCCCTCGCTGAACGCAACATTTTCGTTTGGTCCGGAAACAATTACGCGCTCGAGGTGGTGCGCGCTTTGCAGCTCGACGAAGACGACGGCGTGGTGAGAATCGGGCTCGTGCACTATAACACGCCGGCCGAAGCGGATGCGATCGTTGAAGCGGTTGCGGAAGTGACTACGCGGTCTGCAGCGCCGTCTCGGTGAGGAGCTCCGAAAGATCGACTGAAGGTTGCGTGCCGTACTCGTCTTCGAGGTGCCGCACGTACTGACGCCAGCGTCGCGACGCCTCGCCCCGTTCGCCGGCGGCCATTAGCGCGCGAACCGCGGTTTCGACCGCCGGTTCATCGAGTGGATCGATGCGCAACAGCGCTTCCGCCGTTTCGAGCGCGCGCAGGGGCTGCCCGTTCGCCAGTGCATCGCGCGCGATCAAGTTCGCGGCGGCGTGGCGCAAATCGTCAAGTCGGCGCTCCAGCGTTTGATACCACGGCATCCGTTCGTTGAGTGGAGCCGTCGTCGCGAGCTCTTGAAAGATCGATTCCAGGCGCATGCGATCGGGTTCGGTGAGCGCCGCCAGCCGGCGGAGCGCCGCGACGACATGCTCCGATTCCGACAGATCGACGGCGATGTTGGGACTCAGCTGATATCCGCCCGTTACGTTGAGAACCGCGCTTTGATCGTCGAGCTGTTTGCGCAAGCGATGAACGCTCATACGCAACGCTGAGAGGGCCGCCGCAGGATCGGCTTCGGGCCATACCTGCGCGCAGATCTGCTCGATGGAAAGCGGGCCGCCCGCCATCGCGAGCACCGCCAGCACTTCCAGCTCGCGCTGGCGCACCGCGATTTGCGCGCCGCCGCGCGTTACGGTGCCTTTGACGACGTTGACGCGCAGCGCCGAGGCGCCCTGCGATAGAACAGAATTACGCAAACGCGCCATGAACGCCGAGTACGGTCCCGGACGCTCCTTGCCCAATCGCAGCGATTGAATCTGGTTGCGCAGCTCCGGCACTTCGATTTGATCCGCGAGCGCTTCCGCTTCGGCGAGCAACTGGTCGCGAGGGGCTCCCGGGACGATCGCGCCCGAAAGCCGGCCGGCGATTTGCCAGTACGGCTCCCCGATCTCATCGAACCCGCCGATCGCCCCTTCGATCAAGCGCAAAGCCAGCTCCGGATCGCTCTGGGCGAGCGCGGCATCGATCGCGAGAATGCAACTCGTCTGGATGGGGTGTTCGCGCTCGCGCATCGTCGGCGGCTCGAACGGATCGCCGAAATTTTGCGAAAGTTCCAAGAAATCTTTGATGCCGACAGCGTCCGCAATATGCGCAAGGTCGCCTGCAATCGATGCCGTTGCATCGAGCATGAAATGGGCCAGGGCGCGGACCGCAAGCGCGAACCCGAGCGCAACCCCGTCGTTCCAACGGCGGCTCATGCCCACGTACTGTTCGAGAAGCTCCAAGACTTTCACGCGCTCACCGCGTTGGAGTAGCGTAAAGTACGCGATGCGCGCGTGTTGCAAATAGAACTTCGTGGCGGCCGGCGCTTCGTTGCCGTTCGTCTCTTCCCACATTTGCCGGCCTTGGTCGACGCGGCCCAGGGTCGCCAGCACCGCCGAAAATTCCGACATGAGAAGTTTTTGGCGATCGTGTGCTTCGGGGAAAGCGGCGGCCGTCGCGATGCATTCGCGTGCAACGACCTCCGCCTCGCGCGTGCGAGCCGAAACGTTGAACGCAACGAGCAAGCCGATCTGTGCGGAGTACCGCACGAAAGGATCGACGTCGGGCGTCAGCGATTGAACGAAGCGCTCCAGGCGCTGCGCCAGCACGTACGGACGAGACCGTACGCGTTGGTTCGTGAAAAATTCTAGAAAGACGCACTTCGAAGCACACACCAACTCGAGCGGTAACGACCGCGCCACCTCGTAGTAGTCGACGCTCATCACTTCGCCGGGGCGATATGGACCGGCAGCGTCTAAGAACTCCGCCGCAAGTGCCGGGATGCCGGCAGCCGAAGCAAGGGCCGCGGCGCGTACGTAATTCCGGGCGTCGCCTTGCGCGCGAGCGGCGCGTTCGAGCGAGGCGCGAATCTGAATTGGATAGAGCGCCTGCAGAGCCCCCGCGATCAACGGACGAACGGTGAACGCGTTACCGTCGCGTTTCAAATAAAGAGGGCGCCACGACAAGATGCCCTCGAGCACCGGTGCGGCATCTTGCTGGAGCGCGGCGCTCACGTCCTCGCACGTTGCCGATGGAACGGCTGCGACCGCGATCATCGCGGCGAGCTGTTCCTTCGTGAGGCGCGACAGCGTCTGTGCTCCGACGTACTCGTGCAAATCGCGCAGCAGATCGCCGGCGGGATTCTCGACCGCCTCGCGCAAGCGGCCCTCGCGCGCGAGGCGCGAGAAGAAGAGCGTCGCGACCGCCCATCCGCCGGAGAGTTCCAGGGCGCGTTCCACGACTTCGCGCGGCTCGTTCGAAGCGGAAAGCGCGCTGAGGCTCTCTTCCGGCGTGAGCTCCAAATCTTGGCGCTTGAGCGAGAGCACTTCGTGCGGTGCAGCGTAGCGCGTCAAGTCGAGCGGTATCGCGTTGCGCGAGAGAAGCGCGATGCGGCCGTGTTTTTCCGCGGCGGAGAGCAGCGCATCGAGCACGGTTCCCTCGGGATCCACCGCGGCGAGCTCGTCGACGTCGTCGAGAATCAAAAACCCCGACGGCGGCTTTGGACGGGCCGCCAGGGCCTCGCTAAGACGGGCATTGGCCGCCTCGGCGCTACGCGCGTTGCGGAACTCGACAACGGTGCTGCCGGGCAATGCACGCGCCAGCTCCTTCCCTAAGAAGCTTTTGCCCCAGCC
>JAFAIW010000008.1 GCA_019236495.1 Vulcanimicrobiota bacterium
GGCGAAGCTCTCGGCCTCGATCTCACGGTGTTGCGCGAAGTGTTCAGTCAAACCGGCGCAAATTCACGCGTGCTCGAAACGGACGGCGAGGATATGCAAAACCGCGAGCATGAGGTGTATTTTTCCGCAGCGCACGCCGCAAAGGACTCCGGCATCGCGGTCGCGCTCGCGCACGACGCCGGGCTCCAGCTGCCGCTGGCCGAGGCGACCGAAGGGCAATATTTGCGCATGGTGCGCGCCGGCATTGGGGAGCTCGACAAGTCCGGTATCGCGGAGCTCACTTTCAAGGATCGTGCGCCGCGAACCGGCCCGATCATGCGGTAAGACGGCGGAATTGCGCGGTGAGCTGGGCGAGGGCGTCCGCCGGCCGCGGCGGCGAGAAGAAGAAGCCCTGCACGAATTCGACGCCGAGCCGCTCCAGGACACGCAGCTGCTCTTCCGTTTCGACCCCTTCGGCCACGGTATACAACCCGAGCGTCCGCGCCAAGGCCACGATGCTTCGAACGATCGCTTCGGCGTGACCGTCGCGTCCGAGCGGCGTCACGAAAACCCGATCGATCTTGAGTCCCGAAATCGGCAAGCGCTGCAGGTACGAGAGTGACGAGTAGCCGCTGCCAAAATCGTCGACGACCGTCTCGACGCCCACGGATTTGAACCGTTCGAGGCTGCGCAAGACGACGTCGGCATTGCGCATGATCGAGGTTTCGGTGATTTCGAGCTTCAGCCGCGAAGGCGGGAGACTATTCGTTCGGAGCAAGTCGAGCGTGAGATCGACCAAATTGAGGCGAGTCAACTGCGACATCGAACAGTTTACCGAGACGGAGAGGTTTGCAAAGACGTCGTTCGCCTTCATTTCTTCGCAAACTCGCGTCAACAGGCGCGCGTCGATCTCTGCAACCATGCCGTGCGCCTCGGCGTACGGTATGAAATCCACCGGCTCGACGATTCCCACATTTGGACGTACCCATCGAACAAGCGCTTCGAACGAGGCGATGTTCCTCGTCCGAATGTCGACGATCGGTTGGTAGTAGGCGACGAACTGGTTGGCCAAGATGGCGTGTCGCAGATCGTGATCGAGCGCCGCATACATTGCGGCACTGCGGCGCATCGGCGTGTCGAACACGGTGAAAACTCCGCCGCCGCGTTCCTTGGCTGCGTACATCGCGATCTCGGCATCGCGTAAAACATCTTCGGCGCGTTCGTAACTCTCATCGACCTTGACGATACCGATCGAAACTTGAGCGTAAAACGGGCGCTCGCGCACGACGACCGGTTCGTCGAAGACCGCGTGCACGAGGCGCGCGACGGCATTTGGATTGCTTTCCTGCGAGCGCAGTACGACGATGAATTCGTCCCCACCGAAACGCGCCACGGTTTGGCCGCGTAACGACGTGCGAAGCCGCTCGGCGATCGCCCGCAAAAAGTCGTCGCCCGTGCCGTGCCCCAGCGAATCGTTGATCAAATTGAAACGATCGAGATCGATGAAGAAGACGAAGACCTGGTAATCGCTCGGGCGGCTTTCAAAGTATTCCGCAAGCGACGACGACACGAAGGCTCGGTTCGGAAGACCCGTCAGCATGTCTTGATACGCCGCTCTGCGCAATTCTTGCTCGACTTCGTGGCGCGTGGCGATCTCGTTTTCCAAACGGACGCGGTCGAGCTCGAGTTTCGTCTCGCGATCGCGCGCCTGCCACCAGCGAAGGAGCGCGCCCGCCAGCAGCACCGCCGCGAGCCAAATGAGCGCGATTGACGAGAAGCCGAAGGCCGCGGCGCGCCGGTTCGCCGCAAAGGCGGCGGTGCGATCTTCGATGATCTCCAGGGTCGCATGCGTGAAGCGGATGGGCCGGTCCATGCGAACGGCCCGCGAAAGGTCGGACGGCGCCCTCCCGATCGTGAGGGCCGGCTCCCGCCGCGCATCGAGCACGATGACCTCGTCCGTCGGCGCCGCTTGCGCCCGCACCATGCCGTTGAAATCCGCGAGCATCGTGTCGACGCTGACGACGCCCGCCAGCTTACCGTCACGATAAAATGCTCGGACCGCGCTGATGAATTGCACGCCCTGATCCCGATACGGCCCAAAAACCGACAACCGGCCCGCATTCTCGACCGCATACGCGTACCACGCGAGGTGCGGATAATCGTAGTTCTCGGCCACATTCGTATACACGCGGTGAGCTGGAGTCCAGCGCGAGGCAAAGTACGGTCCGAAGAGGCGCGTGCGGCGATCGTAGGCCCAGGGCGCGAACCAGCAACCCATGCCGTATACGCCGAGATTCACGCGCGACAACGACAGCCCGCGAACCAAGCGCTCGGTTAGCGCGCGATCGCCGCGCGACGCGCAGGCCGTACCTGCGGCCGCGTCCGCCAGTTGCACCGCATCGCCCAAAAAATCGTCCACCGCTAGGCCGATGCGCTCCACGTGCAAGCGTTCGACCTGATCGGCGTCCGCCGCACCATCCGACATCGCGTGCAACGTTGCGAGTCCCGCCGCTGCGCTCAGAAGCAGCGCTACGGCGCCGACCAGGACGAGCAAATACCACGGCCGGCGGAACTTGAACGGTTCCAGCGGATCGCGCGTCATACATACTGCATCGGTCGCTTGGTTCCACAGGCCATACACCTCACCAAATCAGTGTTTGTGGATATTGAGCGCCTGCGGAAAGGGCGGCATGGCGCAGCACGCCCCCCGGCGAAAACGCGGTCTCTTCTCTCAAAATGCGCGCCCGCGAGGAAGCCCCGTGCAGCCGGATCGTCTCTGTCCCGAAACCGCGATCCCGAGCCACCGGGCGTTTGAGGATTTGGCG
>JAFAIW010000062.1 GCA_019236495.1 Vulcanimicrobiota bacterium
AAACAACATGCCCTGGACGAAAAACAAGCCATTCACCAAAAGAACATCGCGCCGTTCGAGCCAGAGCAAAATTACAAACGAGATTGCCGCAATCGCCGATGCATAGAGTTGCGCTGGATGTCGCCAAGCGTCGTGCTGGTGGACCGCCCACGCCACATGCGCAATCTTGCCATAGCAACAGCCGCCCACAAAGCACCCGATCCGGCCGATCGCTTCGCCGGCCGGAAAAGCGAGCGCAAAGAGATCTCCGGTAGGTCGCGCGATCCTCATCCGGCGTTTCATCCAAACGACCGCGAGATATCCACCGATGAAGCCGCCTTCAATCGTCTTTCCGGGCTGGCCCGCGAATGCAACCTGCACGAGATTCGCCCCGAGCAAGCCGCCGACGAGCGCAGCCTGCATGAGAATCCAGGTGCCCTCGTTCGCGAGACCCCGTCGCCGCGCCATCCATCCGAACATCGCGACCGCAACGAAGTATGAAATCGCGTAGATTGGAGCCGCCGCCACCCAATTCATCGTCGTCCCCTTCGAGGCACGCTTCGCGCGCACCTCAGGGTGACACGGTGGCGCTCTACGTCACGATCTCGGCGAGGCGGTCGGCGTCGCGCGCCATGACGACCTCCATCGCAATGCGCTCCCCGACGGAAACGTCGCGTCCCCAGCGGTAGGCAGAGTACGGCGTGTACCGCGTTCCGGGCGAGCCCGGGATACGCAGCGACACGTCGTAACAGACGAAATCCTTCGGCGGCCCGGCGACGATGATGCACTGCAGCGCGAACGGGCCGATGATCCCCGGCGGATTTGCGACGGCCGCCGCTTCGACGAATCGCTCGCCCATCTCAAAGGCCTTCTCCAACATCGATTCGGTGAGCGTCGCCGCGACGTGCCCGGCTTCTTCCATGCGCATCGGTACGTTCGCCACCGCGGCGAACGCGGAGGGCGGAACGCTGCGAAAACCTTCGAGATTCGTCTGACGGCGCGTGTCGGTTCCACACAGCTCGACTTCGCCCAGCAGCGGCGAATAAAAGAAATTCAGATTGACCGACGGCCCGAGCGCATATTCCTCGATGACCGCATTCTGCAGTCCCTCGGCCGTCAACATTCCCTGTGCGATCAAACGCTCCGACGTCTCGCGATACTCCTGCGGTGAGGAGCAAAGAAAGAACGCCCGTTCAAAGGACACCTGCGCGTGCGGCGCCTTGACCATCACCAGCCGATCGATCTCTTCGGCGGATCGAAACTGCGCAGGCCGCCGAATTTCCGCAGCATCCAGCAGTGAGTATTGATTCGACGGTTCGTCGCGCTCTTCTGCCCGGAGCAACCGCCGGTTGCCGAACATCGGCACCAACATCCGCGCTTCGATTTGATCGTAGCTATACTTCTGATGAAGGTATACTTCGAACGAACGATTCGCGATAAAGATCACGTTCATATTGAGCATCTGACGCTGCACTTCGTCGTCGAGCAATTCCGTGAATGCCTGCAAATCCAACGTCCGGTCGACGCATCCGCGCGGCGGCTTCTTGCCGCGTTTGAAATGACGCGCGTAGGTCTTCTCGCGACCCTGCGCGGTGATCACCAAGTTTCGCAATCCTTGGGCGCGCGCGCCGAAGGCGACTTCCAACGCCGAATGGCTTCCGATCGAAGCCAGCGTCAAACGCTTGCGATCGTAGTGTTTCAGGATCGCCGCAGCGTCGATGCCCACGCCTCTTGCTAAGACGCGAGCAAGCTGCGGGCCTGCTGCGTGTCCTGATATTCCACGGTTAAGATCGTACGCACGTGCAGCGCCTCCGTCGTGGCGTCGGTGGTGTGAATCCGCGAGAGCTGCCGGTACACGGCGAGCAGCAGGTCCGGAAGGTCGCGATCGCGCGGGTAGACCTTGTGCAAATCGTCGACCGCATCGGCAAGGAGCACCGCAGGGCTGCTTTCCCGGTCGCCCCAACCAGCGTCGAGCATCGCCGTGAGATGCTGCAGCTCGTTCCGCATGCCGAGAATCGACATCCCAGTCCGCCCGAAGTATTCGTCGGCCGGCGCGAGCGTCGTCATCAATTTGTCGTGCGAGATGCCGTTGACGCTCGCGATCTGCGTGAGCGTCCCGGACGCTTTCAAGCGAGCCAGCAAGGCCTTCGCGTTCGCCGCATCGCCTGGTGCGTAGCCGGTGCCGCCGGAGGCTGCCGCCCGGGCTGCATTCAGAAACTCGGGGCCGTACGTGGTGGGCAGTTTCGCAATCGGAAAGCCCGCCTGCGCGGCGCGCTCGAACGCGAGACTGCGCCACGACGCATCGCCGGTGATCCGCCACGCCCGCCAGTTTGCCTCGACGCGTTGCAACGCCGCCTCCACGTCGCCGGGATAGCTCGCGAGGTTCGCGGCGGCGTCTTCGTCGGCAAAACGCGCTTCACGCTCGGGGTCTTCCATTGCATCGACGCGGTCCAACAGCGCCTGCGCTTTCGCGGCGTCGTCCGGCGAGCCGCTTTTGATGACGTAGTTTGCCGCTTCCCGCACATACCACGGCGCCGCATCGTGATTCGTCAGCGGATTGTAATGCAACCCTGACGCGACCGCCACCGCCAGCTGTGCGACTTCCCCATACGCGGGATCGCTGCTCATCTGCAGCGAGTACGCACGCCCCGTATCGAAAATCTGCGAAAGGTAGTACACCTGATCGATAAAGTGCCAGCCGTGCGCGGAGCCTTGCGCGTACGTCGCCTTCATCTGCGCGTACAACACCGCCGGATCGGCCACGAGGGTCGCGCGCGCCGCCACGGGCACGAGCATTCCTAGGCCGAAAAGCGCGAGCGCGAACGCCCTACAGGACGCTCGAATCATCGAGCACCCTGCGCAGCGAGTTCGTCAAGAGTGCATTCTTCAACTCGCGCGCGATGCGCCGCCCAGTCGACATCGGTTCGCTGTAATAGAGATACGAATATGGCGACCCGTCGATGAAGAGATTCGTCCCCGCAACGATGCGCGCCGAAATCTCCATGATATAGAACTGCGTGTCCGGCGTGATGATGGTCTCGATGCAAAACGCCCCAAAGAGTCCCTTCGGCGGGCAGATGTCGCGGCTGACGCGCACCACCTCTTCTCCCATCCGATAGGCTTCGGCCAGCATCGATTCGCGCAGCGACACGGGCGAGTTGCCGACCACGACGTACGAAGGCTGTACCTCCATACCTTCTTGTGCGGCGGCGGGGATGCGACCCAGTGAATCGACGTTCGTTTCGTAGCGGCGGTCCATCGACATGATCTCGAGCTTGCCGGTCAGCGGCGAATAAAAATAGTGAATGTACAGCGGAACGCCGATGATGTACTCTTGCAGGATATAGTCGCGGCGCGCCAACAAGCCGGCACGTTCTTCGAAATCCTTGGCATCGCGCAAGAACATATAGCCTTTGCCGCCCTGCGCGCCATACAGCTTCACGATCACGGGTCGGTCGATCTCGGCGCCGTTCCTGAACTGCCGCGGCAAATTCAAACCAGCGGCCGAAAGCCACTGCCGCTGCAATTCGCGGCTCGCTTCCCAATCGAGGATCGCTTTGTTGCCGAAGTACGGAATCGTCATCTTCTTATGATCTTCGAGCGACAAATACGCAACGAAGGACCCATGAGGAACGATAATGATCTTGCGATTTTCCAAACGATCGACGATCTTGGGAAAGTCTTGATACTTTTCGATGCCGATTACTTCGTCCACGAAATTGAACGAGCGATAGAGGCGCTCGGTATCGCGATTGGCGATCGCCAGCGTACGAAAACCTTCGTCGTGCGCGCCTTTGAGAATCTGCAGCGCCGAATGCGACCCGAGCGTCGCGATCGTATAGAACTCGCTCGTTTCGGATTTCTCGAAGATTGGTTCGACTTTCGCGGCGATCATCTATAACAGCGCCCTTTCGATGGCGGGATTGCAGAGTAGCACGTCTGCGGCATTCTGCGCGACGTCTTTGGTAACGGGCTTCCCTTGGCGGTCCAATAGGCGCCATCCCACGTAGCGCTTGGCCGAACGCACGCCCCGCACGCCCTTCCCTCCCAAACGCGCGCGGAGATCCGGATCATCGCCGAGCTCCTCGATCCAGACCTCGCCCGCGCGGGGCGAGGGCGTTTCGAGCTCGCGCGCCGCGTGTTTGTTCGGGTTGAAGAGCGATTCGTTGCGCATCACCTCGACGAGCAACCCATCCGCGTCGTCCTCGACTTCGAATACCCAGATTTCGGCTCGCTCCACGCGCTCCGCCGCGACGCCGAGCCGCTCGAGCGCCGCCATCGCGGTATACGCGGCATTGTCGGGAATCTTCAGTCGAATTTCTATCGCGCGCGTTTTCATACCAACGCCAGGCCTTTGGCGAAACTCTCGAACAGTGCCGCCCCTCCCGACGGTCGCAACATCCGTTCCGCGTTACCGCGCGCGGCGCGTCCTTCGGGACTGTCGGGATGGTTGAACGTCCAGGCATCGCGTTCGGGGTGCGGCATGATGGCGAGCACGTTGCCCTCCACGTTGACGAGGGCCGCCGCCCCCAGCGCGGATTGATTCGGGATCGCGTCCGCATCGGTACTCCCATTTGCGTGCGTGTAAACGAACGCCAGATGTCCGCCATCGACGATCTCTTGCAGGTGCTCCGGCGGAGCTGCCAATCGCCCTTCGCCATGCGCGGCCCATGCCGGAATCAATGCGCCCGGTGCGAGTGCGGCGGTGATCGGCGAGCGCTCCGGTGCAACGGAAAGCTTGACGAACACGTGCCGGCACACGAATTTTCCGTCCGGTCCGTTGTGGGTGAAGGCCGCGGTTGGGCGGCGAATCGCGCCGGTTCCCGGTACGAGCCCCGCTTCGAGCAACATTTGTGCACCGTTGCAGAGCCCCAGCACGAGCTTGCCGCCGATCGCTGCATCGACCACCGCATCCATCATTCGGTCGTGTGCCGCGATCGCCCCCGCGCGCACGCGATCTTCGTATGCGAATCCGCCCGGCAACACAAACGCGTCGTATTGAAACAGCCGGTCGCCGCGGCTCCAATGAACGATCTCGGCGTCCAATCCGACATCGCGCAGGATGCGCAGCGTTTCCTCTTCACTATTCGTTCCGGGAAACACCGGAATGGCGACGCGCGCCTTCATCCGTACACCTCGCGCAGCGGCGCGCTCCACGCGTCGTGCAATCGATCGAGCGGAAATCGGGCGTATGCTTGAAAGTCGGCGCTGAGGAGATGCAGTTCCGCGCGCGCGCTCACTTCACCGATGCGCGACGCCGGCGCGCCCTGCTCTTGCATCGTTTGCAAGAACCTGTCTTCGCTCGTCGCCTCGACGACGATGCCGTGCCCCTCCGCAAAAAACGCTTCGACGGTCGCGCTTTCGCTGCCACACCACGGCGAGGGATCGTCGAGCGCCGCACCCATTGGGCGCGAACGCAGCGTCGCGAATCCCATCGCCGCTACTGCCGTCAAGATGCCGCCGCTCGTCACCGGGTGTGCGGCCGCGATCAAGCCGTCATCGATGGCCGCCAGCATTGCCGTGACGATGCGGGCCTGCTCTTCCAAGTCGAGCGGCGGCAGCCGATCCTCGACGCCGAGCACGCCCGCAACCACCGAACCGCCGATCGCCGTACGCGCGCGCCCGATGTAGTACAGGGCCGCCCCGTCGCGTTTGAACGCCGGCGTGACCACGCGCGAAACGTCGTCGATCGTGCCGAGCGCGCCGACGATCGGCGACGCCGGCACCGCGCCACCGCCTTTGCTCTCGTTATACAAGCTGACGTTGCCCGAAACGAACGGAACCTGTAAAACGCTCGCGGCTTCCGCGAGCCCATCGACGGCCGCGACGAATTGGGAGAAATGCTCGGTGCGCTGCGGATTCCCGAAATTCAAACAATCCGTCAGCCCCGTCGGCCGCGCGCCGACGCAGACGATACGGTTCACGGCTTCGACGACGGCGGCTTCGGCCGCGTAGCGCGCGCTGCATCGCCCGTATCGCGGGTTTCCTGCGACGGATACCGCCAAGCCGAGCGTCGAGCCGGGAATCGGCGCGATGACGCCTGCCGCTGCGCAGCCGCGCGGCAGTACGGTCGTGCCGCGGACGACCGCATCGTACTCGCGATAAAGGGGTTCGCGCGAGGCAACGTCGCGATGCGCGAGCACGCGTTCGAACGTTTCCGCGACATCGAATCCGGAGAGAAACGCTTCGCCGTCGTCGCGCGTGCGCGGCGCTTCGATTTCGTACGTTAGCTCGTCGTGGATGGTGCCGGTGAGGAAGTCGATCGGCACGTCCATGACGACCTCGTTGCCCGAACGCATCACGTAACGCGGCTCGGTCTGCACCGCCCCAATCACGGCCGCGCACGCGCCGCGCGCGACGTTCGGCAGCGAAAATTCTTCGTTATAGATCCGCAGCACGTCGGGGGTCGCCTCGGGCGGCAACACCCACGCCAAGCGCTCTTGCGTTTCGCCGATCGCGATGACGAACGGCGGCAGTCCGGCTTGCGCGGTCGAGACGTCGTCCAAATCGACGATCGCGCCGAAGCCTCCGGCCGCGCACAGTTCCGCCGTGCATCCCATGATGCCGCCCGCGCCGAGATCCTTGAATCCGGCGGTGATGTTTCGCTCGCGCAAGTATTCGAAAACGCGATACGACGCCCGCATGATGACGTTTTTCAAGAAAGGATCGGGGACTTGCACCGCCCCTTTGTTCGCTTCGGCGTCTTCGGCGTCGAGCGCCAACGACGAAAACGACGCGCCGCCGAAACCGCTGGCGTCGGTCGCTTTGCCGACGAGCACCACGTCCCAGCCGGCCGAACCGGGCGGGGCTTTTGAATGGATGATCTGCGATTCTTTGACCAGACCGAACGCCACGACGTTCACAAGGCAATTCTCGTTGAAGCCTTCGTCGAAGAAAACGTCGCCGGCAAGATTTGGAACGCCGATCGCATTTCCGTACGCGGCGATTCCGTCGACGACGGTCGTCGCGACGTATCGCTGGTGCGAATCCGCCTCGTCGACGTTCCCGAAGCGCAGTGGATCGGCGACCCCGATCACTTCCGCGCCCATGCACAACACATCGCGTACGATGCCGCCGATGCCGGTTGCCGCACCTTCGAACGGCACCACTTGCGAAGGATGATTGTGCGACTCGTGCGCTACGACGACGCCGTAGCGCTCGCCCGCATGCTCGCCCAGGTGCACGATGCCCGAATCCTGCCCGGGGCCGAGTACGACCGTCGGTCCGCTTGTAGGCAACTTGCGCAAATGACGACGGCTGCTCTTATAGCTGCAATGCTCGCTCCATTGCGCATCGAATGCGTACACTTCGACGAGGGTCGGATCGCGGCCGAGTTCTTCTGCGATACGTCGCAACTCGTCTTCACGCAGCGCGAGACCCGCGCGTCTGGCCGCGCTTTGCAGCGCGCCCGAACTCTCTCCTCTAACCTTGAAGAGCGGCATCCGCCTGAAGGACGGCGGAACGCGCATTGGTCTGCACGAGCAGCGTACGTCCGTAAAGCACCGTGTCTTCGAGCGCCAGCGTCTTCGCGCAGCGCAGCGCCACCGATTCCGCATCGGCGCCACCGTCGATCACGGGGTTCGACGTTGCGCCGTCGAGCATGCCGCGCAACGCCCCGTCGGTGCCGCCAACCGCGACGAACAGCAGGCGTGCGAACGTCGCGTCCAGTTGCTGAACGAGCTGCAAGACGTAACCGGGTGTTTTCGTAGCCGAGGCAATGTGACGAACGGTGGGAATTCCGAAAATTTGCAGCGCTTGCACCACGCGGCCGCTCTGCTCGGCTTGCGCGTTGCTGTCGGCAATAACCGCCACCATGCCCGGTCGCATTTGCGGAAACGAACCAACCTGATCCGCCACGGTTTCGTACGCGCGCTTGACGCGCTCGAGATCTTCCCCGCTTGGGTTCTCGAGATTCCGGTAGATCTGCTTGTCGAGCATCAGATCTTCGCGCCCCTGCGGCCAGATACGCCAAGAATCGTTGTCGATGACATCCGCAACGACCAGCATCCCTTTGCCGTCGCCGCCCACCAGCCGTCCGAATTCGATCTTCAGATCCACCAAAAGCGTGTCGCGCTTGCGCCACGCATGCGCGAGAATGTCGAAGGTGAGGCGCGCCATTTCCGTCATCGCACCGATCTCTTGCGGCGTGGCGATGCCGCGCTGCACGATCGTATCGGGGTCGATCAGCGGATCGTGATTGGCGTCGTCTTTGAGAAAGAATTCCACCATGCGCGGTACGAGGAGGGCCCCGCGTTGCAAACCGGGATTGCGCTTGACGAGCGACCCCGCCGCAACGCCGCGCACCACGACTTCGAGCGGAATCATGTTGCACCGGCGCACCAGCATCTGGTTGTTATCGTCGTCTTCGCCGCCGCTCAAGTAGTGCGTCGGCAGCCCGCAGAGATTGAGCAGCCGAAAGACGCGCCCGGTGGTTTGCGCGGCGAGGCGCCCCTTCCCCGAGATCTCGTGCCGGCGCGCACCGTCACCCGCAGAAATCGTGTCGCTTTGGGTCACGACCAGCACGTCGGGCTGGCCTTCTTGTTCGAAGAGTACCTTCGTCTTGCCGCGCGCGATTTCGATGCCTTTGTTCATGCCCGCACCTCGGGCTGCTCCGGAAAGGGAGGAAGCTCCGCGATGCGATGCACGAGTTCGATCGAGCGTTCACGCGCCGTTCCGATGTGCGCAGTTGGATCGAGAAGGCGTCGAATCTCGGCCGGGTCGATCCGTGCGGTCAGCTCTTGGTCCTCCGTCAAAAGGCGGCCTAGCGGGTTGTCTTCGCCCCGCGAGAGCGCGCTCCACGATTTCATCGCGACTTCGCGAATGGCTTCATGGAGTTGCTGGCGGTTGCCGCCCGCGCGGACGGCTTCCATCATCACCGATTCGGTGCCGGCGAACGGTCCGTACGTTCGCAAGTTTTGGGCGACGCGGCGCGTGTCGACGGTGAGGCCGTCGATCACTTTGTAGGCGAGCGTCAAGAGCTCGTCGGTGCAAAGCAACGCTTCCGGCAGAATCGTGCGCCGGTTGGCGCTGTCGTCGAGCGTGCGCTCGAGATAATTGGTTGCGGCATTTTGCCACGCGACGTCGGCATAAGCGGGCAGCAGGCGCGCCAACGAATCGATCCGTTCGCTGATGATCGGATTGCGCTTGAACGGCATCGCCGAGCTGCCGACTTGCGTTTTGCCGAACGGTTCCGAAACTTCGCCGAACTCCGGCGAGCTGAGGATGCGCACGTCGGCTGCAAATTTCGAAAGCGAAGCCCCGAGCCCGGCCAGGGCGGAGAGCAGCAGGTAATCGAGCTTGCGCGGATAGGTTTGCGTGCTGATTTCGCGCGCCGTCAGGCCGAAGCGATCGAGCACGTAGCGCTCTTGCTCGCGCGACGTTCCGTTGTGCTGCAGCAGCTGCTCGTACGACGCCGAGGTTCCCACCGCGCCGCGCATCCCTTTGGCGGTGAGCTGTTCGAAAACGAAGCGCAGTTGCGCGTCGTCGATCGTCAGGTCTTGCGCGTACACCGCCAAACGATACCCGACGGTGGTCGGCTCGGCGGGTTGCAAGTGGGTGAATCCCATGCAAACGACGTCGTTCAGTTCGTCGATTCGCTCGGCGAAGCGCTGGAGCAGCTTGTGGAGGGCGGCCCCGATCAGCGAAAGGGCACGCCGCATGCGATACGTCTCGACCGTATCCTCGATGTCCATCGACGTCGAGCCGAGATGCAGTTTTCCGCCGCCGACGCGCGCTTGCCGGGCAAAGAGGCGAATTTCCGCCATCAAATCGTGGTGAATTTCCCGTTCGATCTGCAACGCCGCGTCGATGTCGATCTCGTTGCGATGCGCGCGCAGATCGTCCAGCTCCTCGGCCGAAACGAGCCCGCGCTCGTGTTGTGCCTCGGCCAACGCCACCCAAACGGCGCGCCACAGCCGGCGCCGTTCTCGCTCCGAAAACAACGCGCGAAGTTCGGCTCTTCCGTACCGCCATGAGAACGGAGAGGCATACACGGAGTAATCCATGGGACGTGGCTCCCTGTTCGCGCCGATGGTGAAATGCCCTAGCGTGCTACGCACGGGCGCCGAGCGCCCCTAGCTCCGCGCTGAGCATCTCGACGAGCAAGCGCGGATCGTCGATTTTTCCGGTCACGATCGCTTCGAAACCGCGCACCGCGCGCTCGAAGGCCGCACGCGCGCGCCGTTCGCCGATTCGCGCCGCAACGGGCCGCAGGAAACGTTCCCGCCACTTGGCGCGCGCCGGAAGTTCGCCGCCCTTTCGAGAGAGTTCCCACACCAGACCCAACTCGGTCGCCAGTGCGCTGACCAATGGGACGCCCGCACCGCGCGGGTCGGTCTCGAAAAGCTCTTCGGCGATCCGTAGCGCTTCGGCCTGACGCCCTTCAACGAGCGCGCTTGCGAAGAGATACGCTTTCGGATCGGTGGTCGTCAGACTTTCCGCCTGCAAGTCCTTCATCGTGATCTTCTTGTTCAACAACGAGAGCTTCTGCAAGTCGTTGCGCACGGCGGCCAGTTCCACGTTGCTTGCCGCAAGCTCGCCGACGACACGCGGTTCGGCTTTCACGCCGAGCTCGGCGAGCAATTCCTCGATATAGCGCGAGCGCGCCGCCTCGTTGGCGGTCGTGTCGATGCGCAGCGCCGCCCGCCCGGCTTGTGCGCCAAAGGGCTGCGGCCGCTGCGAACGCGGCGAGAGCAAATCGCTCAACACTAGCGTGTTGCCTTCGGGAACGGTTTGCGCAACGTCCCAAAGATCGCGGCGCGGTTGCGCGCGCAGCGTTTGCGTATCGGTAACGATCACTACGCGCGACGACGCTAAGAACGGCATCGCCTGCAACGCATCTGCCACACCGCCGAAATCGGTCAACTCGGCGGCGACGAATCGCGTGAGATTCAAATCGCGTGTTTCAGACGGCAGCGCGCGTTCGACGATCAAATCGAGGGCTTTCTCAGCCAACGTGCGTTCGACGCCCTCGATGATGACGAGCTTCGGAATCGCCGGCGCTTTGTCGACGAAATCATAGTATTTCATTTTGAAAGGCGCTCCGCCCGAGGCTCCGCGCCCCCAACTGCGTGGGGCCCCCACAGCATGGCGCGCGACAGAATTCGGACTGGCAAAACACTCCCCGAGGGCGCGCCAAACGAACTCCCGTGCGTCAGCAAACTCTCCGCGGGACCACGCCGAGCTTTAAGCATTGGGTGCCAACGCCGCAATATTCGGCCGGTCTTGCAAGGCCGGGATGCTATCGGCGTAGGGTGGGCGCACCAAGCCGTATTCGGTGACGAACGCGGCGATCAGGCGGCCGGGCGTAATATCGAAAGCGGGATTGAAGACCGCGGCGTCGCGATGTGCGGCGCTACCGCGGACTTCGTCGGCGGGGCGCTCTTCGATTGGAATGTCGGCACCGTTCTGAATCGAAAAATCGAACGTCGAACGCGGCGCCGCAACGTAGAATGGAATGCCGTGATGGGCTGCCGCGATGGCGACCCCGTACGTCCCGATTTTGTTTGCGGTATCGCCGTTGCGCGCGATGCGGTCGGCGCCGACGATCACCAAATCGACGGCGCAGCGTTGCATCGTCAATGCGGCCGCGCCGTCCACGATTAACGTCGCGTCCACGCCCGCCTTGTTCAGCTCGAATTGCGTCAGGCGCGATCCCTGCAAGAGCGGGCGCGTTTCGTCGACGAAAACGCGCAAGTGCCGGCCGGCGCGATGTGCGCGCACGATCGCGCCCAGCGCGGTGCCTCCACCCGCGGTGGCGATCGGCCCGGTGTTGCAGTGCGTCAGCACGGTCGCGTCTTTTGGGAACAGCTCGAGCGCGGCCTCACCGATGCGCGCGTCGACGGCGCGCTGCTCGTCGTGAATCGCGCGCGCTTCGGCGAGCATGTCGGCGGAGCCGCGCACGCGGTCGACGGCCCACGCGAGATTGACCGCGGTGGGACGCGCATTTCGAACGCGCGCGGCGGCAGCGTCGAAGGCCGCGTCGTCTTGGAGGGCCGAGCGCAGCAGCGCCACTCCGTAGGCCCCAAAGACGCCGATCGCCGGGGCGCCGCGGACGGCGAGAGTCCGGATCGCGTCCTCGAGTTCTTCCACCGTGCGAGCTTGCCGCCGCTCGACGGTGTGCGGAAGGAGCCGCTGATCGACGTACTCCACCGCGTCGCCCGCAAAGCGAACGGCGTCGAGATCCTCGTCAGAAAGCATGGCGCCCTACGGCTTCGGGCGCCGGCGAAGCGTCCCTACTCTAGAACGCGGCGGCTGGGGTGCGGGCCGTGAAGCAGCTCCGGCAGTAGACCGGGCGGTCGCCCCGCGGACGAAACGGAACGGTGGTGGTGACCCCACACTCCGCGCACACCGCCTCGTAGCTCTGCCGCGCGCCTTGCGATGACGAGGGCGCCGATCCGCCGGTTTGGGCCTTGCGTGCCTGGCGGCAATCGCGGCACCGCTGCGGTTCGTTGGTGAAGCCTTTTTGCGCGTAAAACTCTTGATCGCGGACGCTGAATACGAAAGGCGCGCCACAGTCACGACAGGTCAGGGTCTTGTCTTCCACCGGAGGCCTCCAAGAGTAGCAGGAGCCACGCCGTGCTAAACGCGCCGCGTGGACCCCAAAATGATAGCGTCGAGAGCAGGGGAAAGCAAGCTGGCGGCCCGGGGTTAGCGTCGGAAGCCGACGGTTTGCGGCACTGCTTCGCGCGGAATCTGGAGCAAACTCGCCGCCGCGATTGCCGCCTCGTAGCCTTTGTCGCCGCGCCGAGGGTCGGCGCGTTCTTCGGCCTGCTTGCGATTCTCGGTGGTCAGCACTCCGAAACCGATCGGAACCCCGCTCGCGAGTTGAACGCTCATGAGCCCGCGCGCGCACTCGCCCGCTACGTACTCGAAGTGCGGGGTGTCGCCGCGGATCACCACGCCCACCGCGACGATGGCGTCAAAACGATCGATCGCGATCAAGCGACTCGCCGCGAGCGGCAATTCGAAACATCCCGGAACGCGAAAGCCCTCAATATCACTTTCGGCGACGTTGCACGCGCCGAGGCCGCGACGCGCACCGTCTTCGAGCCAGTCGGCGAGATCTTCATAGAACCGCGCGGAGACGATGGCAAATCGCTTGCCCGCCAAATCCAGCTCATCATTCGCGCGCTCGCGTTTCACGACGTGACGTTCTTTTCGAAGAAGTGTCCGAGCTTTTCGCGCTTCGTTGCGAGGTAGCGTGTATTGAACGGTGTCGGTGCGGTTTGGATTGGGACCCGGTCGACGATCTTCAAACCGTAGCCTTCCAGTCCGAAGATTTTCTTCGGGTTGTTGGTGATCACGCGCATTTCTTTGATCCCTAGGTCCGCCAGAATCTGCGAGCCGGTGCCGTAGTCGCGTTTGTCGACGGGTAAGCCGAGCGCGATATTCGCTTCCACCGTGTCGGCGCCACGGTCTTGCAATTCATATGCCCGCAATTTGTTTGCAAGGCCTATTCCGCGGCCTTCTTGGTGCAGATAGAGCAGCACGCCGCGTCCTTCGGCAGCGATCATTGCGAGGGCGCCGTCGCGTTGCGCCGCGCAGTCGCAGCGTATCGAATGGAGCGCGTCGCCGGTGAGACATTCGGAGTGAACGCGCACGAGAATATCCTTCCCATCGCCGATGTCCCCCATCACCATCGCGACGTGCGTTACCCGGTCGATACGGCTTTCGTAAGCGAGCCCACGAAACGTGCCGAACGTCGTCGGAAGGTTGAATTCCGCGATTCGCTCGACGAGCTTCTCGGTGCGCATCCGGTACGCGATCAAGTCTTTCACTGTGATCAAACGCAAGCCGTGTTTGGCGGCGAACGAACGAAGCCCGTCGAGCCGTTCCATCGTGCCGTCGTCGGCCATGATTTCGCAAATCACGCCCGCGGGATAAAGCCCGGCTAGTCGCGCGAGATCGACGGCCGCTTCGGTTTGACCCGCGCGCACGAGCACCCCGCCTTCAACCGCGCGCAGCGGAAACGTGTGGCCCGGGCGCAGGAAGTCGGCGGGTTTTGCAGCGGGGTCGAGCAGCGCGCGAATCGTCTCCGCGCGATCGAAGGCGGAAATGCCCGTCGTGGTGCGGCCGCGCGCTTCGACCGAAACCGTAAACGCGGTTTCGTGCAAGGCGGTGTTGTCGGAAACCATCTGCGGAATGTGGAGCTCGTCGAGCCGCTTGCCGATGAGCGGGACGCAGATCAATCCGCCCGCTTCCTTACGCATGAAGTTGATGGCGTCGGGCGTTACCATCTGCGCCGCCATGACGAGGTCGCCTTCGTTCTCGCGATCCTCGTCGTCGAGCACCACGACCATCCGTCCCGCGCGGATTTCGGCGATCGCATCTTCGATCGCATCGAACGGCCCGGAGTGGTGCGGCGCGAGCATCGGCAGGACGGCGGTCAGGCGCTGGAGCGAGCGGAACGAGGGTTGCCGTTGCCCCGACCGCAGATACGAAATGGCGGACTCCGTCAAGCCCGACCGCTCGGCCAGCTCGACCGCCGAGAATCCGGCTACCTCCATCGCCCCGTTCAATTGCTCCGCAAACGATCGTCCCACAGGTCTAGCGTACGGACGACTTGACAAATGTCAAGTCTCAAACGTCGCTTCGCGGCCCGCAACAATAGCTATTCGCGGCCACGATTTGCAACGAGCCACGTAACGGACGCACGCGATGATGCTCCCATCAACGCTGCACTTGCAAGGAGAAACCTCGTGGTCCGTTTCCTACGCTCGCTCCTCACCCTCGGTCTGCTCGGCGCTCTTTGCGCTCCCGCTTACGCCGCAGCCTCTTGCACCGCTGCCGCCCCACGCCACGTCGCCGCGCTCCCGCACGGTCGGCTCAATGCATGCGTCGTCCGCAAAGGACGGATCGTCGTCGAAATGACCTATTACCAAAACGCATCGAAGGTCGGCGGCACCGCGCTCGCCGCGTATCCTGAAATGCGCGTGC
Organism: Vulcanimicrobiota bacterium; assembly: GCA_019236495.1. Classification (GTDB taxonomy): domain Bacteria; phylum Vulcanimicrobiota; class Vulcanimicrobiia; order Vulcanimicrobiales; family Vulcanimicrobiaceae; genus JAFAIW01. The sequence goes on from JAFAIW010000062.1 coordinate 14,917, forward strand.
GCTACGGAATCGCTCGCAACATCGAGCTATCGTTTATCCCGCCGTCCGAGATCGCCAAATCGAACCTAGCCGGACGTGGAACCTATATGATGACCAAGCCCGGGTTCGGCGTGAAACTTGCGCTTGGCCGCTGGCGCGGCGCCGACCTCAGCGTCGCGGCGGATTACCGCCCGCCGATGAACCCGCTCGCCAACACGCTGCTCGTCCCCTCATCCGCCGTTCACGTCGACGCCACTTGGTCGCCCGCCGTTCGTGCGCTCCTGAATGCAGAGGTGGGAATCCTGAACTACTCGATGCGCGACGGCCGCCACGGCAGCAGCTTCCTCGAAGCGGTCGGGTTTACCATGCCCTTGAATCGCAAGACCGCAATCTCGTTTGACCTCGGCACGCAGTTGAAATCCGCGTGCGGAGCGGGCGCGCAAAATACCGGCGTGCTCGGGCTGACCCGCATGCTGGGCGCTCATCTGTTGGGCACGTTCGAAATCGGGACGGCCTTCAATCCGAGCGGAGGCAGCAAAGCGCATTACATCGCGTTCGCATTCTCATCGCGTTAGGGCGAGCACCCCTACGCGATGAGTTGCAGCGTTGGATCGAGGAAGACGACCGGCTTGCGCTCTTCGCTCAACGTTCGGTAGGCGGACCCGGCTTCGTCGAACGGAAATCCCACGGTGACACCGGCTGCGCCGATCACGCCCTCCGCGATGAGCGCCAGTGCTTCGCGCGTTTCGTCCGGACCGCACGCGTAGCTGGCCACCAGTTGCAGATCGCGAAAGTAGAAATCGTTCAAATCCGTGTCGAACGCGACGCCGATCGGCAAGGGGTTTAGCATCACTACCGTGCCTCCGGCGCCGCACAGGGCGAGCGCATCGCGTACAGCTTCCGCCGTGCCAGGAACGCACAGCACGACGCGCGGACCCCCGCCTTCGGTAAGCTCGCGAGCCGCGCGAACGTCGCCGGCGACTACGCGCGCACCCCACTGCTGTGCGACGCGCGCGACGATGGTCGACAACGCACCCGTACCGCTCACGAAGACGACGTCCCCCGGGCGTACGCCGCTGCGGCGCAACGCTTTGACCGCGCACCCCGTCGCGTCGATCAACGTAGCGTCGTCGAACGAAACGCTATCGGGCAAGCGCAACGTGTCGAGCACGTTTTCACGAGGAACGCGGACGTACTCCGCGACGCCCCCGGGGTCGAGCTTGCTCTTTCGCCAGGTCGTGCATTGCACGTAGTCGCGCCGGCGGCACGCGGCGCATGAGAAACACGGCGCATGATGGTGCACGAACACGCGGTCGCCCACCGCAAACGGCACGCCGGCGTCGTCGACCGGAGGCTCGCCTTTCCCCAATGCGGCAACCACGCCGGCGGGCTCGTGCCCGAGCACGAACGGAGCGCGCTGAGCGCTTTCCGCCGCGACGTCAATGCCCGAGACTCCACAGGCGTACGTACGCACCAGCAATTCGCCGGCCTGCGGTTGCGGCACCGGACGCTCTTCGATCCGCACGTCATCGGGGCCGTAGACGACAGCCACGCGCATTCGGTGGGGTAGTGTCACGACGCCGTTCCCAGCGCGCCTTCGAGCGCGCTGCGCAAAGGCTCGGGAATCGGAATGCTTTTGATTTTTCGGCGCGACGAGCACACGATCACGAGCGTGGCGCGCGCATCCAGTTCGCCTCGGTTGACGTTGTGCATCGCCATCTTCATCGTGATCGACGAGCGACCGAGGCTCGCGATGTACGTGCGGCAGAGGAGCACGTCGTCCATTCGCGCGGGTGCGAAGAAATCAAAATCCAGATGTACGCGAGGAAGCCAAATGTCTAAGCGGTCGAACATTTCACTGTACGGAAAACCCAACTCGCGAAACAACTCAGTCTCGGCTAATTCCAAAAAGCGCACGTACGCCCCAAAGTAAATGATGCCCGCGATGTCGACGTCGCTCCATCGGACCAGGTCGCGCACTTCAAAAATGCGCGCGCCGGATGGAGCGGCGTCGTCAGATTTCATACGCCCAAGCGAGCTCGTCGGACGCGACGCCGTTGGCGTGCACGTCGATCGCACCCGCCGCGTATCGCGCCAGGGGATCGACTTCGAGATTGACGCGATCGCCCGCATGACGCGCGCCGAGCGTGGTGCGGCGCAATGTCTCGGGAATCAGCGCGACGGTAAACGCGTTGGGAGCCATTCCGGCAACGGTGAGGCTGACGCCGTCGAGCGAGACGAACGCTTTCTCGCAGACGAAGGCGGCCAGTTGGGGCGGCAATTCGAACGTGACGCGTTCGCCCTGTCCTTCGCGCTCGCGCGCCAAGATGCGCACCGCGGTATCGACGTGGCCGTATACGAAGTGGCCGCCGATTCGATCTCCCACGCGAAGCGCCAGCTCGACGTTCACCGCTTCGCCGCGTTGCAACCCGCCCAGCGTCGAACGCGATAGCGTCTCCGGAATCACATCGAAGCTCGCCGCGCCATCCTCGGCCTCGGTAACGGTCAGGCAGACGCCGTTGACCGCTACCGAATCTTTCGGCCGCACTTCGCCGCGCAGTTCGTCCGGCAGTGCAACGCGCAAACGCACTCCACCGGCGGCATCGGATTCGATTGCCGCAACCGTTCCCATGCGTTCGATCAATCCGCTAAACATCGAAACGTCCCGTCACCATCACGTCCTCGCCGAGCCGTTCGACGCCGTCGAAGCGGAGACTTTGCGCGCGCGCCGCGGCGGTCAGGGCGGGAACGGCCTGCGGTGCATTCAGTAGCAATGGAGCGAGCAGCCAGTAGAAGCGCTCGACCAGTCCCTTCTCGACGAGCCGGCTTGCCAGCGTGGGACCGCCCTCACACAAGACGCTCGTTATCCCGCGCTCGCGAATCGCCCGCAGCGCTTCGCGTAGATCCAGCACCGTGCCGTCACCGACATACACGACGTCCGTCCGCTCCTCGAGCTCCACAAACTTCTCGCGCGACCCGCCGGGCGCGAGGACCATCGTCGATTCGTAGCCTTCCGCCGGCTGCAACACGCGGCTGGCGGACGCAATTGCACCGGTTTCGCACGCAACGATCCGCCTATAAGGGCGCGCGCGGCGATGCGCTGGACGCACGGTGAGCTGCGGATCGTCGACGCGCACGGTTCCGGCGCCGACGAGCACTGC
>JAFAIW010000104.1 GCA_019236495.1 Vulcanimicrobiota bacterium
CGTCACGGAACGCGACAAAGCCATTCGAAACCTCGAAATCATCAAGCGCGAATGTGAACGAGATCCTGAAGACGCGTTTACGTGGTTCAATCTCGGCATGACCGAGCACATCATGCAAAACCACTGGCCGGCGGTTGAAGCACTCGAGCGCATGCGCGAAATCGTGCGAAATCAGGGTCCAAAGGGTTTCATTCCGAACGGTCTGTGCGCGCTATGCGACACATACACGGAGCGGTTGAATCTGCCCGAGAAAGCTTTACCGATCGCGCTCGAGTGTCTTGAATATTCGCCCCGGTATGCAAATGCTCACTTCTCCTTGGGCAAGGCGTACTTTGCACTGAGGCAATTTGGGAAAGCTCGCGAGGCGTACGAAGCCGCGATCGCCGACGGTGAGTTCAACGAGCGCCAATTTGTGGTGGACGACGACGTATCGCGGTGGAAGTCGTACTCGGAAATCGGGTCCACCTACGTCGAGGAAGGCGATTTTGAAAAAGCGCTGGAGTGGTTCCAAAAAGGGGCAAAAAACACTGCGGCGCAGCCCATTCGGCTGAACCTCGCACGTACGCTCGAGCGCGTCGGGCGATTGACGGAAGCCGGCGAGGTCTTTCGAAAGCTGTACGACGAGTTCGGCGACGAGCAGTCGATCCTGAACTACATCAACTACCTGTTGCGACGAGGGATGAACGCTGCAGCGCTGCGCCTTATCGACGCATCGATCGACAGCGTGCGCTCCGGATCCGCCGTCGATATGTTGGTGGCGGCTGCGAAAGTCGCTCGGACATCGCAACTGGCGGACGCCGAGACATATCTGTTGCGCGCTCGAGAAATCAGTCCGGGAAATGCCGAAGTCCTGACCATCTTGGAAACGGTTTACCAAGAGCAGGGCGAGACCGAGAAGCTCAATGCCCTGTGGGAAAGCGAACTGGATACGCCGTGCACGACGGTCGCGGACTACACGCGCCGCTCGTATCGCCGTATTGCGCGGGGCGAATTCGACAAGGCGTTGCAAGTGGCGCTCGCCGGGCTCGAACTGGCGCCGGACGATCCAATGCTCGCCTATAATGCCGCCGCCGCCTCAGCCAACCTCGCGCGCCGTGATGACGCCTTGTCGTTCCTCGCGCGCATTTCTTCGAGCGGCGAAAAGGTTTACGCTCAGGCGCGGATGCTCGAGGTGACTTTGCTTCGCGACGGTGGGCGGAACGCCGAAGCGCTCCGGGCGGCGGACGCTTTCGTCAAGTGCCAGCCCGAGAACGTCGAAGCCGCGCTCGTCAAGGCGCAGTTGCTCGAGCACCTGGGAAGGGTCGACGACGCGGAGGCCGCGCTAAGAAATGCGTGGCACGTCGACAAGCGTCGTGTCGCCGTCGACCTTGCTTCGCTCTATTTGCGGCAGGGAAGGGTCGCCGACGCGCAAAGGACGGCTGCAGACGCGTTAGCGTGACCGCGTAGGGACCATGGAATTCTCTATCGTCATTCCCGTTTTCAATAAAGCCGACTTCACCGACCGGTGTCTGTCGACGTTGCGTCCGACCATCGCCGACGCAGGCGAGGGTGAGATCATCGTCGTCGACAATGGGAGCACGGACCATACGGATCGCGTCCTAGCGAAGCACGCTTGGGCGAAAGTGATCCGCAACGCGGAAAACCGAGGCTTTGCCGCCGCAAACAATCAAGGCGCGGCTGAAGCACGAGGCCGGTTTGTCGTCTTTCTCAACAACGATACGCAAGCGCACTCGGGCTGGCTCCGCGCTATGCTCGATGTGGCGCGCGAACCGGGGGTCGGGGCGGTCGGCGCGCGCCTGTTGTTTCCGGATCGAACGGTCCAGCATGCCGGAACGTATACGATTCCGCTGCGCTTCGGCTCCACGGGATTCGCGGTGTTTCACTATCTCTACGGCGCGCCGGAAAATCATCCGGGGGTCCTCCGGCGGCGGGACATGCGCTCGGTGACTGCGGCCTGCCTGGTAACGCCGCGCGAGCTCTTCATGCAGAAGGGTGGCTTCGACCAGACGTTTTGGAACGGTTATGAAGACATCGACTATTGCTTCAAGCTCGTGAGCGCCGGCCTTCGGGTGGTCTACGAACCGAGCGCCGTTGTCACGCATTTCGAATCGCAATCCGGCGTTCAGCGCAAACGGCAGACAACCGCCAATATCGACACGCTTTCCGAACACTGGAAAGGCAGGGTCGTTTACGACGCCAACGCGTTATTCATCTCCGATGGCCTGGTACGCCGCGAGATCCGTCTCGGCAACGGGGCCTTGACGTTCGAAACGTTTCGTCTTCCCAAGACGACCGTGGTGCTGCACGGAGCGCCACCTGAGGATGCCGACGCGTTCTTCGCGCGTCTGCGCGAAAACGAGGCGGAAATCGCCGACGTGGTTTGGGCCTGCGACGGACCGCCACCGGACGTCGGCGTTCCGATGCGCGAAGGGGTGGGCGAGCCCATTGAAACCGTGCGTCGCGAAATGGAATGGCGCGGCGACCGGTACGTTGCAATCGTCAACGGCGCGACGCGGTTGAAGGAGCATTGGCTCGACGAGCTCATTCGCCAAGCAGAATGGGGCTACGGTATCGGCGCGGCGACGTTTGCACCGGAGCTTCCATCGGGTGAGGATGTGTCGAGCTATGCGGCCGATGCGCGCTGCACGCTGTTGTCGTTACGGCAATTTCCGCAGCACTTACGCGTCCGCCAGATGGATACGCTTGATGGGGCAATCGCCGATTTTCTGATTCGCTCGCTCGAGTTTCGCCGCGGCGTGCGCGGCGCGGCATTCGCGCTCGGCGATGTGCCGGCCGTCGCGAAAGATGCATCGTTCGAGGCCGTGCACGGAGTGCCGCTGACAGCCGTCTTGACCACCGACCCAGGGCCGATTGAAAGCGCCTTGCGGGCGGGCTCCCGCGTAGAAACCCGCGGGAAACTCGTTTCGATCGTTACCCTCAGCTGGAACGCTCCCCAATTCACGAAACTGGCCTTGGAATCGATTCAAGCCCACACGCGGGCACCCTACGAGATCATCATCGTCGACAACGGTTCGGGTTCAGAAACGATCGAATGGCTCGAGGGTCTACAATTCGAAAACGTTCGCGTCATCTACAATCCTTCGAATTACGGGTTCGCGCACGGAAATAACCAGGGAATTGCGGCCGCGCGCGGTGACTACGTCGTGTTGCTCAACAACGACGTCGTCGTCACCGATGGCTGGCTCGACGGATTGTTGACGCCGTTCGAGCGTATTCCGGGCCTCGGCATGACGGGTCCAAGGAGCAACATCGTCGCCGGCGACCAACAGGTGACCGATGCAAAATATGCGGACTTGGCCGCGATGCACGCGTACGCTGCAAAGCGCCGTCGCGATTTTGCGGGCAACGGCTATTTGAGCGATCGCATCATCGGACTATGCTTGTGCATCGACCGCCGCGTCATTGATGAAATCGGCGGGATCGACGAACGTTACGGCGTCGGAAATTTCGAGGATGACGATTTCTGCATGCGCGTTCGGGGTGCCGGCTACAAGCTATTCGTGTGCAACGACGTATTCATTCACCACTTTGGTTCGCAGAGTTTCGCGGCGAATAAGGTTGACTATCGTGCGACGATGCAGTCGAACTGGGCGAAGTTTGCGCAGAAGTGGGGCCTGCCGCCCGAGTATCCCACAAACGGGTACAGCACGCAAAAGATCATCACGCGCGGGTTCGACCCGACGCAACATTTTTTCGGCATCGATCATCATCGCGTTCCGCAGCGGGAAGAAATGCCGGCCGAAACGGAGGGATCTGCCGCCGTCGCGTTCCTGGCTGTCGTTCGCGACGAACGGGATTGGACCGAAGTCGGGAGCCTTCTAAAGAAATATGCAACCGGTTTTTCATCCGGCGATTCGACGCTCTTCGCGATTGCCGCGCACGGTTCGATTCCGGCAGAAACGCTCGGCGAGCGGGTGCGGCGTAGCCTTTCGAAGCTCGCGCTGAACGAAGCGTCCGTCGGCGACATTCTCATTTCCGACGAATCGGATCTCGAAGGGTGGATCGCGGGACTTCCGGCACACCGCCAACTTCGCGTGTGGCCGAGCGACGAAACCGCGGGGCCCCTGAGCCGCGTGGAAGCGCTGCGTGACCGCAGTCCCAGCGGCATGCGGCGCGCGTTGCAGCCCGAGGCATTGGCAGAGCGATGAGGCGTCATCGAACGTACGGTCAGCTCGACCTCTGGCGCGATACGGCGCGGCTGCGCGAGCTTGCGGTTCCCGAGCGTTTGGCCGCGATTCGGGTCGAGCCGGTGCTGCATCAAAGCAAACCGTCAACCGTCCTCGAGTTGCTCTTTCGCGACGACAAACGCTTTGCCGTCGTCCCCTTGATCCTCGTCCATGCACCGATGGTTTTAGAGCCCGAGTGCGAGCCGTTCATCTGGCCCGAATCGGCCGCATCGGTCTTGGATGAGAAAACCGCGCAAGCGCTCTCCGAGCGCGTCATGCCGTGGTTCCTGGCGCGCTGCCTGTCGCGGCAACTTAACGAAGAGCTCGTGCACTTCATCGACGAGTCGGCGCGCGGTGCATTCGAGCGCGCGCGCGCGTTACGATTCGTCGGCGCGACGCCGTTGCGGGACGCCATCGATGCGATGGTGCCGTACGTTTACGCCACGCGGTTCGCGTTCGCGCGCTCCGTCGTCGTGGACGACGCCGCCGGCTGGAGCGGGGCCGCATTGCTCTCGCGCACCGCCGGACGCCTCTTCGTACAGGCTTCCGAAGAGGATCGTGACTTCGCGCACTCGTGGTTCGGCATACCGTTCGCGCAACCCGATGAGGGTGTGGCGGCGGACGTTGCGATTGGACCGGCCGAGCGCATCGAGCGATATGGGGCGGCGACGAAGATTACGCTCGATGGTGCGAACGGCATGACGCACGCGATCGCCTCAGTGCGCGGCGTTCCGCTCGACATCACGTTCTCGTTCGACCCGGGCGAGGGGCGGCATGGGCGCACGTTTGGGGTGAAAACCGTCGAACGTGCATTGCGGACTCCGGCTTCCGGACAACCGCCGCCTCCGATCGGCGGTTCCTCCGGCCGCATCTTGCTCGGGATTCCCGCCGGCACGCTCCAATCGCGGGATGGGGATTTTGATTCCGCAATGGAGCTGGCTCGTCGATTGCGAGCTGAGGGTTTTACGGTGGACGTTTCATCCGACCCCGCAAGCGTTGCGCAGGGATACGAATTCGTTCACGTTTTTTCCCTGCAGCTGCCCTCCGATGCGGCAGCCTTTCTCAGCGCTGCGCGAGATGCCCGGATCCCTTCGGCACTGACGGCCGACCTCTGCGACGTTGCCAATCGTTTGTGGTGGGGAACCGGAATGGCCCCGAACATTTTCAAGATCACTGCGGACGAGCAGAACCTGCAAAATTACGCGGAACTCCTGGTGAGGCGACAGCTTGCAACTGCAGAATACGATCCGGACGTACGGCAGTATCCGTACGCCGAGTACGAAAGCCGCGTTCGCGAGGCACTCGCCCTTGCGGGCACCGTATTCGTGAGCGGCCCAGCGGAAGAACGACTGATCCGCGAGACGTTTGGCCGAACGGGAAGCATTCGGATCGTGCCGCCGTACGTCAATACGACGGTGCCTACCGCGCCGGCAACGGCGCTGGTCGGCGACGGTGACTTCGTTTTCGTACACGCGCCGATTCGCCCGCGATGCAATCAATTAATGATTGCGCGAGCCGCCATGCGCGTGGACCTGCCGGTCGTGTTCGCAGGCCGGATCGAAGACGAAGATTACGCAGAGCGCATTCGTGAATTCTCGGACGAGCGGGTTCGCATGCTCGTCGATCCATCCGACGGTGAGGTGGCCGCGCTCTACCGGTGCGCGCGCGTGTACGCCGATTGCGCGTGGATTCCGTTCGGACTGCAGCGCGTCGCGCGGGCGGCTCTCTCGGGCTGCGCGCTGGTCTTAGGATCGCACAATTACGCGGTGGAGCTGTGGGGGCCGGTGGGGATCTGGGCGGTGGATCCCGCGTCGGAGGCCTCGATCGCGGTCGGACTGGGGGACGCGTGGGCCGCTGCGAAGGAGCAGCCGGTAAAGATTTCGCAAGCCCAGGAAGCCGTCGGGCGGCAGTGCGACCCCCTTTCGAGCGTGGCGATGACGGTTTCCGGTTATGCCGACGCTCAAGCGCTTGCTCGGGCTGGCTAAATCGGCCGTTTCGGCCATCCGATACTATGGGTGCAGGAGGCACACATGGAAGTTCAAGCTGCCGGCTCAGTTGCGGTCGTCCCGCAGCCGCCGGACAATACGGATATATCTGCGCAGGCAAACGCCGCGTCGAACGCCGGCTCCCCGGCGGCGACAGGTGCGACGGCGCCCGTCTCACCCCCAACGCCCGCTTCGAGTTCCGGCAGCGTCGCGCCGGCTCCAGTCGGAAACGGCAATGCAGGCGCGAACGCGGGACACGGCAGCGGAGCGCTCTCTCCGATCGTCGCGAAACTCTTTGGGACGCCGGATAATCCGCAGAGCGTCAACCTCAACGTTTCATACCGGGTCATCAAAGACTTGGATGAAATCGTTACCGTGTTTACGGATCCGAACACCGGTAGAGAAATCGCCCAATTTCCGCCGCAGATTTTAATCGGGCTGGCCGAATTTTTTGCACAACACCAGGGTGCAACGTTGGATCGGAGCGCATAACCGAAAATGTCTATCGATAGCACCGTTCCGGGGACCAATGTCCCGCCGATTTCTTTTCCCGGGATCCTTTCCGGCATCGACTACAACGCGATCATTCAAAAGCTGACGTCGCTGACGCTGGCGCAGAACGTCGTCCTCAACCAACAGATCGCCACCCTCAACGCGGCCAACAACGAGCTGATCAAGATCCAAAATCTCTTTCAGAACGTTCAGACGTCGCTGCAAACGCTCTCGTCGCCGCTCCTCTTCAATACGTTCGACGGCGTCTCGAGCAACCCGGCGTTCGGGACGGCCCAGGGCATTCCGAACGTAACGGCTACTCCGGGAACGTATCTTATTACGAATCAGCAGCTGGCGACCGGAACGCAGATTACCTCGAATCGCGCGGCCGGCCACAGTATGTTCGACTTGGAAGGCGGCACACCGTCCTGGCAGCTGCCGCTCGACAATTCATACGCGCAGATCCAGCCGCAGAATGGCCCGACCGGCAGTTTCATCACGATCGACGGCGTCAAGATTTCATACGACGTCTCCGTCGATTCGTTGCAGACGGTTCTCGCGAAGATCAATACCGCCGTAGACGTCGTCGATCCGGGATTTCTCGCGACGTTCGTTGCCGGAACCGATACAGTTCAGCTGACGAGCAGCGATCAGCCGATCTCCCTAGGGAGCCCGGCCGACCAAGGCAACCTCGAACAAGTATTACGGCTCGATACCGCGCAGGTGTTCAACTCGGTCAACGGCGGCAGCATCACCGGAACCAGCGGCGTGGGCGGCATCGATCCTTCGGCAACGCTCAATGCCGCGAACGCCGGCTTCGTCCTGACGCCGGTCTCCGGAACGCTCACCATCAACGGGGTCAACATCTCATACGACGTTACGTCGCAGAATTTGTACGACGTGATCAATGCAATCAATCAGTCGAGCGCCGGTGTGGTAGCGGCATTCAATACGTCGACCGGATTGATCACACTTTCGAACAAGAATACCGGGCCTCAAGCCATCACCTTGTCCGATACCGGTAACCTCCTGCAAGCGGCCGGTTTGACGACTGCATCCGGCGCGGTGACGAACCTCGGCACGCAAGCCTCCGTCACCGTTCAGGGCCCGACCGGCGTGCCGCAAACGGTCTACAGCAACAGCAATCAAGTCACGAACGCCATTCCCGGCA
>JAFAIW010000197.1 GCA_019236495.1 Vulcanimicrobiota bacterium
AGCGGGAAGGCATCGTCCCCACGCAAGGGACCGAGCAAATCGACCGTATCGGGCGTGTGATCGATGCATTCCGGCCGAAAACGCTCTCCGACGAAATCGTGGCGGAAACCGCGCAAGCGCAGTTCAACAAAATGGTCGAGCTGCGGCGCCAGCGGTTGCATGCCGTAACGCTCGCGCTCCCGCCCCCGTTGTGGGCGGTGATTCTCCTCGGCGCGGCGGTCGTGATTTTTCTCAGTTACTTCTTATCGCTGGAGCGCTTCCCGGTGCACGCCGTGCTCACCGCGTCCATCGCGACGATGATCGGCTTGCTCGTGTTCATGACGTCGGCGATCGAGCATCCATTTGGCGGGCAAGTTCGCGTGGGGCCCGAGGCATTTGAGTTGATCTACGATCAGATCATGGCACCTGCCGGCAGTAGTCGATAGTTCCGCTCACGGCATTTGCCACGCGGGAATCTCCTTCGGCGACGTTTTGCGCCCGGTCTTTTTCGCTGATCACCGCATCTTCTTCGAGCGCTTCGCTCTTGCGGTTTGCGGTGTCCATCGGGTCGCCGCCGCCTTGCGAGGGATTGAGTGCAACTGCGTGCTTCATCTCTTCCTCGATTTCGCTGCCGTTGACCATACGTTGCATGTCGGATTGATCGGCGATATCCCAAATCTTGTGAAGCGACAGCCGTTGCAATCGTAAATCGTCCTTCATCGACCGGGCAAGCGTGATGATTTTCTGCCTTTCCGTAGCGTCGGTTACTTGATGCGCGTCGGCGAACATCGCATCGACTTGCGCATCCGCCGCGTCGAGATCCTTAAAATCGTCGACGATCTTCGCGCGCGTTCGCTCGTTATTGAGCGTCGCGGCAAAGTCACGTTCGGTTTCGGGACGCAAGCGCACGTGGCGGAGCTCTTCCACGCGGTCTTCATTGACGAGCATCGCCTTGACGACGGTGAAAGCCTTGCGTTCCGCCGATTGACACAATGCCTTGGCAGTGACGTGTCCGATTTCGGTCAAGGGTGAGGAAGAGGGCGCAGGAGAGGGGTCGGCGTTCGACGGACCGGCGACGCTGAAAAACAACCCGGCCAATGCGGCGAGCGCGCGCGGACTTCTCATGGCGAAAGAATACCACACGCAGGGGTCCAGAGCAGGTCGAACAAAGCCGCAGCGATGCTTTTCAGCAGCGCATTTACGGTGTTCGTGCTGGGTTTGCGCCACGGCGCCGACCCCGACCACCTTGCCGCGATCGACAACCTGACGCGCAACGCGATCGAACCGCAGCCGCGCCTGAGCCGCTTCTGCGGGACGCTGTTTGCCGCGGGCCACACCCTCACGGTGCTGGCGATCGCGGTCTTGCTGGGTTATGCGGGGCGCCGCCTGAGCGCGCACGCGCACGCGATCGAAACGGCAGGAACCATCACGAGCATCGCCGTTCTGCTCTGGCTCGCGGCGTTGAACGTCCGTCAGTTGATGAGGGGCGGAAGCGACAGGCCGGCTTCGCTGCGAGCACACCTGCTGCCATCGTTTTTGCGCAACGCAACCAGCGCGTGGGCTGCGATTCCCATCGGCATCTTGTTCGGGTTCGGGTTCGAAACGTCGAGCCAAATCGCGGCATACGCGCTCGTCTTCGGCGTCGAGGCAGGCGCGCTGGGTGCAGCCCTCGTCGGCGGAACGTTTTGCGCCGGCATGACGTGCACCGACACGTTCGACTCGTTGCTCGTGCACGGCATGGTGTCGTATCGCGACAAGGACGCGCCGCGCCGCCTCATGCGCGTGTGGTTGTGGGTGATCGCGCTCTGCTCGATCGGCGTCGCGGTTCTCGAAACGTGCGAGCTGTGCGCGAATTGGTCGCCGATTTCCGATGCGGCGGCCAGCGCGATCGTGGCCGGCGCGCTCGTCGTGGTGTTCGCGTGGATTCTGGTCGCGCGGGAAAGGCATCGCGCGCTCGCTCGCGCAAGCTCGTCTTAATGGACCACCTGATCAGCGCCGCAGACTTCGGTCTGCGCCTGTTCCTCGGCGGATTGCTCGGTGTGGCGATCGGCTTCGAACGGCAGTGGCGTCAACGTTCTGCAGGTCTGCAAACGAGCGCACTCGTTTCGGTGGGTGCGTGCCTCTTCGCACTCGCCGCATCGCTGATGGCGGCTGCGAACGAAGCGCGCATCGTGGCGAACATCGTTTCGGGCGTGGGCTTCATCGCCGGCGGCGTAATTCTGCGCCAGGGGCTCACCGTTACCGGTCTTAACACCGCGGCGACGATCTGGTCCACCGCGGCCGTTGGGGCGCTTGCGGGTGCGGGTCTCTACATGTACGCGCTGGAAGGCGCGGCCGCCATAATCTTTTTCAACGTCGTCTTGACGCCGTTCGCGGCGTTGATCGACAGCCGATCCCTGTTGTATCGCGAGAAGCATGGCGAGACGACGTACGTATTGCACGTGTTGTGCGAGCAAGAACACGACGATGCGGTGCGCTCCGCCATCATCGATGCGGTCAATGCGTCGCGCTTGAACCTGCGTTCACTTTCCACCGAGCAAAAAGACGAGGGTGAAGAAGTGCGGGCGGAATTATGGATCTTGCAACGCGACGATTCGCTGATCGA
>JAFAIW010000004.1 GCA_019236495.1 Vulcanimicrobiota bacterium
CGCGTTTTGACGGCCCCGAGAACGTGCGCGCGGCGCTGCGCGTTTTTCTGGAAAGCGGTGCCGATCTTCCCGAAGCGTGGTTGTCGCTCGCTTTCGGCGAGCGCGCGACGATCTTGGATTATTTCGACGAACGCGGCGTCGTCGTTCTCGAGGAACCCTCAATGCTCGCCGCGGTCGAGCGCGCGCTCGATGAGGAACGCCGCCGCGAGGCGCAGTTCTTGCTCGACGCGGACGGCGAGCTCTCAATCGACGACGACGCGGTTGGAGAAGCGCTTCTCGCCGAAGTCGCCGCGCCGCATCCGTGTTTGGAAGATTTGCGCGACCAGCTGTCCGGCCGACGCGTGCTCGTCGTCCCGGGAGCGATTGAAAGTTCTGAGGATCAACGCTGGGTGCCGCCGGCGCGCGAGTCGTTCGTGTGCGAAGCGCGCCCGGCGGAACATTTCAGCCGTCAGATCGAGCTGCTGCTCGAATCATTGCGCACGTGGAGCGCGGCAGGGGAAACGATCGTGCTGGTGAGTTCCGGCGCGTCGCGCACCGCTGACATCCTACGCGGCGGCGGTCTGGCGGCGGAACGCCACCCTCGCGAGGTGCACCTGCGGCCGCCCGAAGGCGGAGCCGGGCGGATTTTGATCGATCACGGGAGCATCGAGTCCGGTTTCGCCATTCCGGACTTGCGTTTGCGCGTGCTGGGCGATCGCGAGCTGTACGGTCAACCGCCCAAACGCGTGAAGATTCGCGCAATCAAAGAAGGCGTGCCGGTAACCCTGGCGGACTTGCGCGTGGGGGACTACGTCGTACACGCCGTGCACGGGATCGGACAATATCTCGGATTGCGCGGCGAGACGATTCTCGGCGCGACGCAAGACTATCTCGATCTGAAGTATGCCGGCACCGACCGGATGCTCGTGCCCGTCACGCAGATGCATCAGATCGCGAAATACAGTGCCAACGAAGGCGCCGCGCCTCGGCTTTCGAAAATGGGCGGCGCGGATTGGGCACGCACGAAGTCTCGCGTCTCCGATCAACTCGGGAAGATCGCAGACGGCCTCGTCGAGCTTTACGCGGAGCGCGAGCTGGCGCGCGGCCATCAATACCCGACCGACACGCCGTGGCAAGCCGAGCTCGAAGAAGCATTCGCGTACGACGAAACGCCCGATCAGCTCAAGGCGATCGACGACGTCAAAGCAGACATGCAAAGCGCGCGCCCGATGGATCGCTTGGTATGCGGCGACGTCGGTTACGGAAAAACGGAAGTCGCGATTCGGGCCGCGTTCAAGGCGGTGGCCGACGGAAAACAAGTCGCGATACTCGTTCCCACGACCCTGCTGGCTTCGCAGCACTATCGCACGTTCGGAGCGCGCTTTGCAGGCTTCCCGGTACGCATCGAAGAGTTGTCGCGCTTCAAGAGCAAACGCGAACAGCAAACCATCCTCAAAGACCTGGCGGACGGTAGCGTCGACGTCGTGGTCGGCACCCATCGCCTGCTCCAGAAGGACGTCACCTTCGCGAAACTGGGCTTGATCGTCGTCGACGAGGAGCAACGGTTCGGCGTCATGCACAAGGAACGTCTCAAGCAATTGCGCGCCAGCGTCGACGTCCTGACGTTGTCGGCGACACCGATCCCGCGCACGCTGCATATGTCGCTGATGGGCGTTCGGGATCTTTCGCTGATCCAAACCGCACCGCGAAATCGCATGTCGATCAAGACCGTCGTCGTTCCCACGAGCGACGCGGTGGTCCAACGGGCGATCACCGCCGAACTGGATCGCGGTGGCCAAGTGTACTACGTGCACAATCGGATCGAGTCGATACACGCGGTAGCAAACGCACTCGCGCAACTCGTCCCCAAGGCGCGCATTGCAATCGGACACGGGAAAATGAGCGAAGCTGAGTTACAGCCCGTCATGTCGTCGTTCATTGAAGGTGACACGGACGTCTTCGTTTCAACGACCATCATCGAAAACGGGATCGACATTCCAAACGTCAATACGATCGTCGTCAACGACGCAGACAAGTTCGGTTTGGCGCAGCTCTATCAACTGCGCGGCCGCGTGGGCCGCTCGAACCATCAAGCCTATGCGTACCTGCTCTACCAGCCGCACAAGGTGTTAAGCGAAGAGGCAAAAGCCCGACTCGAAGCGATTCGCGAATTCACCCATCTGGGAAGCGGACTGCAAGTAGCGATGCGCGACTTGGAAATCCGCGGCGCGGGAAACTTGCTGGGCGCGGCGCAGTCCGGCTTCATCTCCTCCGTAGGCTTCGATACGTACTGCCAATTGTTGGCCGAGGCGATCGCCGCCCGGCGCGGACAAGCGGCGGACTTCGATCGTCGCGAGGCGGTCATCGACGTCAAGATCGACGCCTTCGTTCCGGACGATTACATTCCGCAAGTCTCCCAAAAGATCGCCGTTTACCAGCAGCTTGCCAACGCCCGGACGCTCGAAGGCGTCGAGGAAATCGCGGCGGGTGTGCGCGACCGTTTCGGACCGCTGCCCCGGCCCCTCGAGAACTTAATCGAGATCACGCGGCTGCGGGCCATTGCGCTTACGAAGAACGTCACGCGCGTCGTCGTCGACGAGCGCCGTTTGACGCTCGGCGTGGGTTCGAAGTTCGCGCTGCAACCGAGCGCCATCTCGAAGTTCCAATCGCTGACGAAAAACCGCTTCCGCTTTGCCGAAGGCAAAGTGCTGGTGGACCTCCCGCAATCTGCGGAACGGCTCGCGTGGATGCCGCTATTGCGCGCGTTGCTCGAGGCGCTTTAAGGAGGGACGCCCCGGCGGGCCCCGAATTGCGGGGCGTTTGCGGAGGGTTCCTCCGCATCTCCTCATTTATTGCTGATACCACAACGGAGCCGAGAATGCCGAAAGCCCAGCGCCTTGCGGCGGGCCTAGCGAGTCTGACCCTCATTGCCTTTCTCACCGCCTGTTCGTCGGGCGGAGCGGTCGTCACCGTCAATGGAAAAGCCATCACAAAAGGCGCGTTCGACGACAAGCTGGAGAGCAGCCCGGTCGCGAAACAAGTGCTGAGCCAGATGGTGCAAACCCAACTGCTCGAGCAATACGCCGCCGATAACCACATCGACGTCAGCGACGCCGATATCAACGCCAAAGAGAACCAACTGAAGTCGCAATACGGTGCGGCACAATTCGATCAGATGCTGAAAGCGCGCGGACTGAGCGAGACCGACGTGCATAATGCCATCAGAGATCAAATTATCGTCGACAAAGCCGTCGGCAAAGACATCAAGATTTCGAACGCCGACATCGCAAAGTTCTTCAAGGCGAATCACGTGGCGTACGACAAGCCGGACCAAGTTCAAGCACGACACATTCTCGTGCACGATCTGCCGACGGCAAACATGATCGAAGGGAAGCTCAAGGCCGGACAGCCGTTCGACGCCCTTGCGAAGCAATATTCGCAAGATCCGTCGACCAAAGACAAAGGCGGCGAACTCGGCTGGTTCCGGCGCGGACAAATGGTGCCGAGCTTCGAGGCGGCGGCCTTCAAGCAGCCGATCGGAGCGATCGGTCCGCCGGTGAAGTCGCCTTTCGGTTACCACATCATTCAAGTCGAAGCACGTCAAGCCGGGCAGAAGGCGACGCTTACCACGGCGCACGATCAAATCGTCGAGCAGCTGCGCCAGCAACAGGAAGCGCCGCTGATTCAGCCCTTCCTGCAATCGCTCTTGGCGAAAGCGAGCATCACGGTCAACGATCCGCGCTACGCGGATGTCTTCCCGTCACCCGCTCCCGGAGCGAGCACCGCGCCGGCCAAGTAACGCATCCACAAGTCCCGGCGCCGCTTCGCGCGACGTCGGGACTTGTGCGTCGCGGCCGCGAAAGGGGTCGGCGAGATGCTCGTGCGTATCGTCGGGCTCGGTCCCGGTGACCCTTCGCTTCTGACCCTCGGCGGACTCGATGCATTGCGCGGCGTGGGGCGCGCGGTGACACTGCTGGCTCCTCCGGATTTGGTCCGATATCTCGCCGAACGGAACATTCTCGTTTTGCGCGATCGCGTCGAGGATCCGGCGCTGGTCGTGCGCGGCAGCACCGAAGCCATCGACGAGTTCGTTACCCGTTTGGACGATGCCGATCTCGCGATCGGCGTTCTCGGCAATCCGCTTTCGGACTTCCCCGGACTCCCGCCGCTGCTGCACGCGCTCGAGGCGCGCGGCGCGCGGACGGAAATCACGCCCGGCGTTCCGCGCGCGACACTTTCCGCCGCGATCAACATGCCGCTCGTGCCCCTTCCTCCCGGCTCCGCGCACCACACGTGGGACGATCTCGTGGAAATCATGGCGCGCTTGCGACAGTCGTGTCCGTGGGATCGCGAGCAAACGCACCGCACGCTCCTTCCATATCTGCTCGAAGAGACGTTTGAAGTAGTCGAGGCGATCGAGGCCAACGACGAACGCGAGTTATGCGGTGAGCTGGGCGATTTGCTGTTGCAAATCGTTTTTCACGCGCAGCTCGCATCCGAAACCGGAAAGTTCACGGTGGCGGACGTGATCGATGCGCTCTCAAACAAGATGATCCGCCGCCATCCGCACGTGTTTGGGGACGCCGTGATCGAAGACGTCGAACAGCAATGGAAAAGCTGGGAGCAGCTCAAGGCGCAGGAAAGCGCCGGAAAGGCCCGCGCCAGCCGCCTCGACGGAATTCCAAAACATCTCGGAGCGTTACAGCGCGGCCAACGCATGCAGGAGAAAGCCGGCCGCGTGGGGTTCGATTGGCCGGACGTTCGCGGCGTGCTCGATAAGCTGGCGGAAGAGTTGCGGGAACTCGCCGAAGCTCGCCGGGCCAAACAGGACGATCCGGCGGTACGTGAAGAGTTGGGCGACGTCTTCTTCACGCTGGTCAACTTCGCACGCACCCTTGGCATCGACGCGGAAACCGCGATGCGCGAAGCGAACGACAAATTCTACAAGCGCTTTTCATTCATGGAGCGTCGCGCGAGCGCGGACGGCAGACAGCTCTCCGACATGACGCTCGACGAGCTCGAGGAACTGTGGCAACTAGCAAAGATCGAAGCGGCCTAATTCGGTTGCGGATGAGCGCGCACGACGCGCACTATGGCGGCGATTTGGTGGATGGCGCGCGAATGCTGGCGCTCTTCGGCGACGTTGCGACGGAGTTGCTCATCGGCATGGACGGCGACGAGGGCCTGTTCGTGGCCTACGACAAAGTCGAATTTCTCGCGCCGGTACACGCCGGAGACTATATCGAAGCCGACGGCCGCATAACGAGCGTCGGCAACACGTCGCGACGCATGGAATTTGAAGCGCGCAAGGTCGTCGTCGCGCGTCCGGACGTGGGCGAATCTGCAGCCGACGTCCTGGCGGAGCCGATCGTCGTCTGTCGCGCGACCGGAACCTGCGTGACCCCCAAGGACAAGAAGCGCCGTTAAACCAGGCGTTCGTGCGTGCGGCGTTTCCACACGAACGTGTAGTACGTGAACTGCAACGTCAACACGAACGCGAACGCCGCCGGATAGCCGATCCAGATGCCCGGCAGCCCGATCTTTTGCATCAGGACATAGGCAACCGGCACCTCGACGCCCCAAATCGCAATGATGCCGTTGAGCGTCGGTACGAGCACGGTGCCGCTCGCGCGCATGATCCCGGAGATCACCGCCGAGTTCCCAAAAAGCAGGTAGCTCCACAAGGTGATCATCAGCAACGTATGGGCCGTGGCGAGCGTGCTCGCATCGGTGATGAACCAGCCCATGATATTCCACGAAAAGAGATAGCAGATCAGGACGAGGGTCCCAACGATCGCGTACATCAAGCCCACCCCCGAGTGGATGACGTCGCGTAATTTGTCTTCGCGCCGCGCTCCGATGCATTGTGCGGCGAAGATCGAAGCTGCGATGCTAATGCTGATCGCGGGAAACTGCACGTATGAGACGACCTGATTTACCGCGCCGTACGCCGCCGTCGCGTGCGAGCCAAAGTGATTCACGAACGAGAGCACCGCAATTTCCGCAAGCGACACCATGACGACTTGCAAGCCGGTCGGGACGCCGATCTTGACGATCTTCCAACTGAGCTCCCGATCGAAACGCAGATCCGTGACGAGCTCGTAGTCCAATGCTAACGGGCTCTTGCGCGCGCGCAGATAGAACAGCATTCCGACGAAGCCGGCCAGATTGCCGACGACCGCCGCATATGCCGCGCTCGTCACGGCGAGGGTGGGCAGGTTGAACCATCCTCGGATGAAGACGGCGGTGAAAAACACGCCAACGATCGTGGTGACCGTGAGAAAGATGAACGGCGTGATCGCGTCACCGACTCCACGGACGATCGTGATGTACATGATGTACAGAAAGAAGAGCGGAGAAGCAAACAAGAACACGCGGGCATATTGCACGGTGTCCGCCATGATGTTTGGCGGCGTGCCCACGGCCCGCAAGATCCCATCGATCAACAGCAGTCCAACGATCGCGACGGCGGCCCCGAGCGCCAAGCTCATGAACAGCGCCGTTCCGGTGACTTGCTTGGTCTTGTGCATGTCGCGCGCACCGAATGCTTGGCCGACCAGCACCGTTGCACCGTTCGAGAGTCCGATCAAGAACGAAAACAACAGAAAGAAGATCGGAAAGAACGCCGAGATCGCCGCTAATGCGTTGACGCCGAGCAACTGTCCGACGAGAATGCTGTTGAACAGCTGCTGCGCCGACTGCAAAATGTTGCTGGCCATCAACGGGATCAAGAAGATCGCCATCGTCGTCCACATCGGACGCGTCTCGTGAAAGATATCAATCCCGTGGCGTCGCTCCGGAGTCGCCGGCTCTTCTTTTCCTCCGCTCGCGAGCTCCTCGACGACTTCAGGATCCATGCGCTACTCGTTTGCTAGCAGCGTGTAAATCTCTTTTCTTGCGCGTTTGATGATGTCGACGACTTTCGCGGTGGTCGCTTCGTCGGCCGCGCGCGCCGCCTGCGCGACTGCGGCGAAGAAGCGTTTGCCTTCGGCGCGCACCACGTCCGCGGCGTCCGGTACGGCCTCTGCTTCATCGCCATCGTTCCGATCGAAGCCGTCGAAGAAGTTATGGAAGAAGTTCTCGCCTTGCGCTTTCAAATGTTCCTCGCCGGTCGGAGTGATGACGTAAACGCGTTTGCCGTTCTCTTCACGCGACTCGACGAACCCGTGCTCTTCGAGCCACTGCAGCGTCGGATATACCGAACCCGGACTGGCTTGGGCCCAGCCGCGCCGGCGCAATTCGCGCATGAAGTCGTAGCCGTGTCGCGCCCCTTCCAAGAGCATTTTGAGGACCAGCAGGCGCATCAGCCCGCGCTTCAAGCGGCCACGGTGGGCTCGCCGGAAGTGCTGGCTCGGAAAGCCCGCCCAGCGGGCCCAATCGTCGTGTTCGGGATTCCAAAAATGAAACATGATATCGCTATCGTAACGATATATCGCGATATGTCAATCCTTGTCGCGGGGGTCGCGGTCGAGCGTCGAAGTCCCCGCCAATGCGCTTGGATCGCTTCATGAAGGTCGCGCGCCTCAGCCGCCGGCGCTCCGAGGCACACGAAGCCCTCGAACACGGGCGCATCCTGCGAGACGGCCGTCCGCTGAAGCCCGGCTACCGCGTCAAGCCGGGCGACGTGTTGGAGATTCACTACGCGGCCCGTCGTCTCACGGTACGCGTGTTGGAGGTGCCCTTGCGCGTGACGCCGGGCTTGCGTCCGGCTTCGCTCTATGCCGTCCTCGACGAACGCCGCGACGACCCCGTGGATTGGATCTAGGTGGCCTCCTCGCTCTCCGCCGACGCAAAGGACGCGCTCGCGCGTGACGTTCCGGAGGCACCGCACTGCCGCCAAGCGCTCGCGCGGGGCCTCGCCACCTTCGGCTCCGACGGCGCGAGGTTCCGGACCCAACGGAATGCGGTCGCGCGTCTCTTTTGGTCACTCCTGCGGGAGCGCAAGGCGCATCCAATCCGCAAAGTGGCCGGCGCGCGACTCTATCGAGCGCCGACGTACGAAATCGCCCTCCCGCCCGACGGAGAATCGGTCGCCGCAAAGCCGACGCGTAAGTGCGATCGCGTGATGGAAATCCGCGCGGCATTCTTGGCGTGCGGTTCGCTCTCAGCCGGGGCGCAAGGCTACCATTTGGAGTTCGTGGTCGACGACGGAGAACGCACGGAGCGCCTCGCGTGGTTGCTCAAATCGCTGGGACTCGCGCCCAAGCGCGCAACCAGAAAAAAGAAGAGCGTCTTGTACTTCAAGGAATTCGATGCCATCGAGGACGTGCTCTCGACGATCGGTGCGTTCGGTGCGGTGCTGCGCATCGAAGACGTGCGCGCCTATCGAGAAACCAAGAATCGCATCCATCGGCTCGTGAACACGGAGGCCGCCAACGTGGAACGAGCCGCCTCGGCCGCGGCCGCGCAGCGGCGTACGATCGAAGACCTGGCGAACGCCTACGGTTTGCGAAAACTTTCGCCTGCGCTGCGCGAAATCGCGGAGCTACGCCTGCGCCACCCTTCGGAATCCCTGGCGGAGCTCGGCGCGCGCTGCAATCCGCCCGCAAGCAAGTCGGCGGTAAACGGCCGCCTGGGAGCGCTGGCGCGCCTTGCCCGCAAGGTGCGCGGTGCGGTGGAAAAGGGCCCTCGCAACGCCCAACGGTAAGAATCCAGGCCAACGGAGGACGGCGAATTCATGCGTATCGGGATCAACGGCTTCGGCCGCATCGGGAGAAACTTCGCCAAAGCGCTGATGGAGCGCCATCCGAGCGTTCAAATCGTCGCGGTGAACGATTTGACGAGCGCTGCGGAATGCGCGCATCTCTTCAAATATGACTCCAACTATGGAGCGTTCAAGGGAGCGGTGTCGCACACCGATACAACGGTTTCGGTCAACGGCAACATGATAAAAGTTCTGGCGGAACGCGATCCCGGCAAGCTTCCTTGGAGAGACCTCGGAGTCGACGTCGTGATCGAGTCAACCGGCCTCTTCACGGACGCCGCGCGGGCGCGCGCGCACATCGACGGCGGCGGAGCCAAGAAAGTCATCATCTCCGCGCCGGCCAAGGGCGAAGACGTGACGCTCGTCCTAGGCGTGAACGATCGCATGTACGATCCCGAAAAGCACCACATCATCTCGAACGCTTCGTGTACCACGAATTGCCTCGCAACCGCGGTGAAGCCGATCGTCGATTCGCTCGGCTGGGTCAAGGGGTTCATGTCGACGATTCACTCCTATACGAACGATCAGAACATTCTCGATGCACCGCACAAGGATATTCGGCGCGCGCGAAACGCGGCCACGAACATCATCCCAACGTCGACCGGTGCGGCAAAGGCCCTCTATCTCACGATTCCGGAAGTCAAGGGCACATTCGACGGATTCTCGTTGCGCGTTCCAACGCCCACCGTCTCTTTGATTTATCTGGTTGCGCAAGTGAAACGCAACACGGACCGCGACGAAGTCAATCGCATTTTGCGAGCCGCCTCGGAAGGTGAGGCGCTCAAAGAATACGTCCAATACACCGAAGAAGAGCTGGTCTCGAGCGACTTCAAGCTGTCTCCGTACAGCTCGATCGTCGACGGGAAATTGACGAACGCCAACGGCGATCTGGTGCAAATCGCGGCGTGGTACGACAACGAGTGGGGGTACTCGTGCCGTCTCGCCGACTTGACGGCAAGGGTTCTCGAAAAAATTCCCGCGCGAGCTTGATGGCGTTTCGCACCCTAAAAGACGTCGCCGTTCGCGGTAAGCGCGTCCTGGTCCGCGAGGATCTGAACGTGCCGCTTGTAGACGGAACCATCGCCGATGCCACCCGGATCGATGCCGCACTTCCTACGCTGCGCTGGCTGCACGAACAAGGTGCGCGCACGATCGTGATGTCGCATCTCGGGCGTCCGGACGGGAAACCCGATGCGCGCTTTTCCCTGCGGCCACTGACGCGCCCACTCGCCGAAGGTCTTGGTACGTTTGTCACGTTCGCCGACGATTGCATCGGACCGGCCGCCCAGAGCGCCGTCGCCGCGCTGGAAGACGGCGACGTTCTCTTGCTCGAGAATCTCCGGTTCCACCCAGGTGAGGAAGCCAACGATCCCGCGTTCGCGCGGCAACTGGCGGCCTTGGGCGACCTGTATGTCGACGATGCGTTCGGTACGGCGCACCGCGCGCACGCCTCGACCGAAGGCATCGCGCATTTGCTTCCCAGCGTAGCCGGCTTCTTGCTTGAAGCGGAATTGAACGCGCTGGCGCCGCTCCTGGCGCATCCGGCCAAACCGTTCGTGTGCGTGATCGGCGGAGCGAAGGTCAAAGACAAAGTCGGGGTTTTTACGCACCTGATGGAGCGGGTCGACGCTTTCTGTATCGGCGGCGGGATGGCGAA
>JAFAIW010000033.1 GCA_019236495.1 Vulcanimicrobiota bacterium
CTTTTCGCGAACCGAATTCACCGACGAAGAGTTCCGGGGATACTGCAAAGACAGCGTCGATCAATTCTCGCGATCGGGTCCCGCGAAAGACCCGATGTGGAGCGATTTCGCGCAACGGTTGCGCTACGTTACCGGCGACTTCGGCGACGTTGCGGCCTTTCGCGCCTTGAAAACGGTGCTCGACGAAAACGACGCAAAGCTCGGGACCGGCGGCAACCGCCTGTTTTACCTTTCCACTCCCCCTTCGCTCTTTGCGAAGATCGTCAACCTGTTGCAGGAAGCCGGCCTGGACCAAGAATCGCAGACGACCGGCTGGACGCGCGTCGTCATCGAAAAACCCTTTGGAACGGACCTAGAATCGGCGCGGGCGTTGCAAGCCGAAGTCGTGAAAGTTTTCGACGAGAGCGCCGTCTATCGCATCGACCACTACTTGGGCAAAGAGCCGGTGCAAGACATCATGGCGCTTCGCTTCGCCAACATGATCTTCGAACCGATTTGGGATCGGCGCTACATCGACGGCATCCAGATCACCGCTGCGGAAACGCTCGGCGTGGAGTTACGCGGCGGGTATTACGATAACGCCGGCGCGCTTCGCGACATGATTCAGAACCACGTGATGAACTTGCTCGCGCTGGTTGCGATGGAACCGCCGGTGAATTCCGATGCCGATTCCATCCGCAACGAGAAGTTCAAAGTGCTCTCGGCGGTGCGGACGATCGACGCCGATGCGGTCGACAAGAATGCCGCTCGCGGGCAATACGGGCCCGGAACGGTCGACGGCGCGATGGTCCCCGGGTACCGGGAAGAAAAGGACGTCGCGCCGGCCTCAAACACCGACACGTTTGCGGCCGTGCGGCTGATGATCGACAATTGGCGCTGGGCGGGCGTGCCGTTCTATTTGCGCACCGGAAAGCGCCTCGCGCGCAAAGTTTCGGAAATCGCCGTGCGCTTCCGCGCCATTCCGCATCGGCTTTTCGGCGAAAAAAGCGACGAAATCGAAGCCAACGTGCTCGTGATGAAAATTCAACCCGACGAGGGCATCACGCTGCGCTTCAACGCGAAAGTTCCGGGGCCGAAGAATCACATTCGCGGCGTCAACATGGACTTCAACTACGGCACCGGTTTCGGCGTCGTTTCGGCACCCGCGTACGAGCGCCTGATCGGCGATGCGATGCGCGGCGATGCGACGCTGTTCACGCGGTGGGATGCGGTCGAGCGCGCCTGGCAGATCGTGATGCCGATCCTCACCCGATGGATGGACGTGAAAGATCCGTATTTCCCCAACTATCCGGCCGGCACGCAAGGCCCGGATTCCGCCAACCAGTTGGTCGAGCAAGACGGGCATAAGTGGAGGCGCATCTGATGCAAACCAGCGCGCTCGACATGGGAGCGGTTCTCGAACAGCTCCATCGCGCGCGACAATCCACCGACGGCGCGACCTTCACCACGATTAACTTGGTGGCGTACGTCGACGATGCCGAGTTGCACGCGCGAATCTTGGAGCGCGCGAATTTGCTGGCGGAGAAGTACCCGGCCCGCATCGTGGTGCTGAACGCCTTCTCCGAAGACGAGCCCAAAGTCACCACGCAAGCGCGACAGGCGGGTGCGGGATCGACCATCGTTGCCGAAGTGATCGAGCTCGGCTGCGCCGATCAATCGCCGCAGGCGATCTGTTCGGCCGTCAACACCCTGCGCGTCACCGACGTGCCGAACCTCCTTTATTGGACCAGCATCTCCGTGGCGAACGAAATCCTTTTCGAAGACTTGAGCAAGATGATGGATACGATCATCGTCGACTCTTCGGGCAACGACGCTAAGGCGGACGCGCTTCGTGAGCTGAGCGACTTCTTCGCTTCCGATGCGGAGCGCGACGCCGCAATGCAAAACGTCGTGATCCGCGATCTGGCGTTCATGCGCCTTGCCCCGTGGCAAGACATGATCGCACAATTCTTCGACGACCCGCAGTTCCTCGCCGAGCTCGAACGAATTTCGCGCATGGAGATCAAGGCGGGCTCCGAGGCGGAAGCGTATTATCTCGTCGCATGGATCGGCAGCCGGCTTGGTTGGAAACCGTGCGGACGATTCTCGTTGTGCGATCGGCAGGACCGGGAAATTCGCGTCGACGTTCAGCGCGAGGGGCAGGCTCGACGGGTTTTCCGCGTGGCGCTCTCGACGGGTGCCGTTACGTATACGGCGGAGCTCACCGATCAGCCCGACACCGTTTGCCTGTCGGTCAGCACGCGCCGCGAAACGCGATGCGCGCCCCT
>JAFAIW010000185.1 GCA_019236495.1 Vulcanimicrobiota bacterium
AATCCGCACTGCCGAGGTCGCGCGCGTTCTCTTGCGTGTCGCGCGCGAATTCTTCCGCACGAGTCGCGAGCGCGGCAGAGGACTGCTCGGGCAATTGCGCGGTGGCCACCACGTCTTGTACCACGTCGCGAATCGCCGCCGCAACACGTGCGAACGCCACGGCGACGACGTCGCGTTCCGAATGCGGAACGATTTCCACGGAGAGATCGCCGGCTGCCAGCTGCTCGCCGCCCAGCGCCAATCGTTCCAGGCCCGCATTCGCATCCGCAAAAGCCGACACGAGCAATCCCGCTTCGTGCGGCATCAGCGGTTCGCTATAAAGCTCTTCGCGGCGCAACACCTCACCCGCCCGGAGGCGATCCATCAGTTCGACCGTTCGGACCAGCGGGCGCGCCACGCTTTGCATCAAGAAGCGCGTCGCAAGCGCCGCAAAGATGAGGGCGACCAGCACCGCGCCGCCCGCGTAGAGGTATGCCATGCGCAATGCCTCGGCACTCTTCACGCTCCCGCTCGCCAAGAGCGTCACCAAATGTATCGTCGCTCCGGCGAGCGTCACCACCGTGACCCCGATGACCACCAACAGCATCACGATGAAGCGGCGCGCAATCCCGCCGCGCGACCGCGGTGAGACCGGCGCGACCGTTGCGAACCGGTGCGCGACGCATCCCGTCAGCTTTGCGGAGAACGCTTCCGCCGCGAGAAAATTCAGCGCCCCGTCGACGGTGCCGCCGATCAGCGCTGCAACCAGCACCGCGGCGAGGTTCTCATATGGTGAAAATCCGGTCGCTACGTTCCCGAGCGTGACGCTTACGACCGCTCCCACCGGGTACGCAAAGAGATACGAGAAGAACACCACTCGCGGAAAGCGTTGCGCTCGTGCGAACAACGTCGCCGGATCGCTCGCCGCGTCGGATCGCAACGCCCGGCGAATCGGCTGCAGAAATCGCCGATGGAAGAGTTGCACCAGCGGAAGCGCGATCGCCGACCAAACGATCGCCGCGATCGCGATTCCGCCGAGCTCGCGCGCGGCGTATTTTCCGAGCACCGCGGCGATGAGAATGGTAGCCGGCAGCGAGGCCACAACCGTGAACGCCTGGCCTCGCTGAAACCGGCCCAGGGCCTGGGCGTAGACCGCTTCGATCCCTGGCCCGGCCGGCATGACGTTATGCTCTCGCCTGACGCCCCGTGAGCGAATGCATGATGGTGGATACGATCATCATGATGATCGCACCGACCAGCGTCGATTCCCAACCCGGCCACGGCACTCCGGTCGTCTTGAAGCCCGGCGAGAAAAAGACCGTCAGCGCGAACAGCGCCCAGTTGACGATGATCGAGAACAGTCCCAAAGTAACGATCGTAAACGGCAACGACAGCAGACGCAGAACCGGACCGATGATGGCGTTGACCAAGCCGAAGATGATTGCTGCGACGATGGCGTAGACCGGTCCGGCTATTTGGAAGCCGGGCACGTAGATCGCGATCAAATAGAGCGCAATCGCCGTGACGATGAAGCGGATCAAGAAGTTCATTCCGGATGCCCTCCTGTCAGCACGTTCTTCACCTGTGCTGCGAGAGCCGCCGTCATCCCTTTGACGGCCGCAATCTCGTCGACGCTCGCGCGGCGGATGGCCGGCACCGATCCGAAGGTGCGCAGCAGCCGCTTCTTGCGGACCGGCCCAACCCCGTCGAGCCCGTCGAGGGCCGAGAGCGTCATCGCTTTGCCTCGGCGCTCCCGATGGAACGTCACCGCGAAGCGGTGCGCTTCGTCGCGAATGCGCATGACGAGATGCAGCGCTGCGGAGTTCGGCGGTAAGACGATCGGCTCGGATTGCCCGGGCAGGTAGAGCCATTCGTGTTCTTTGGCGAGGCCTGCAACGGGAATGCCGACCATATCGAGCTGTTCCAACACCTCGACCACGGCGCTCAGCTGTCCTTTTCCACCGTCGATCAGCAAAAGGTCCGGCCTTTTGTTGAACTTTTCTTTGGCGGCAAGGGCTTTGCGTTCGCGCGAAAGCGCCGCTTCGACCGCCGCTTCGTCGCCTTCCCGCCGCCCCACGTCGGCGTCGGTTCGCGCGCGCAAATAGCGCAAGCGGCGGCGCAGCGTTTCTTGCATCATCGCAAAGTCATTCGGCCCCTTGTCGTACTGAATCTTAAAGCGACGATATTCGCTTTTCTTCGCCCGGCCTTCCACAAAGACGACCATCGAGCTGACGGGGTTGCTGCCCTGAATGTTCGAGATGTCGTAGCACTCGATGCGATGCGGGAGATCCGGAAGTTCCAACGCGTCCGCCAATTCCGTCAAAGAGCGCGCCTGCGCCGTTTCTTGAACCTCCTGATGGGCGAGAAACGCTTTGAGATTCTGCGCGGCGTTTTGTTCGACCAGGCGCAGATACTCGGCGCGTTGCCCGCGCTGCGGCAAGAGCACGCGCACCCGCTGTCCTTTGAGCTCCGTCAGCCAGCTCTCGATGACGCTTCGATCCGCGGGCAGAGCTTGCACCAAGATTTCCTTCGGAATCGCGCTCGCGCGTTGCGCGCGCTGGC
Organism: Vulcanimicrobiota bacterium; assembly: GCA_019236495.1. Lineage (GTDB taxonomy): Bacteria > Vulcanimicrobiota > Vulcanimicrobiia > Vulcanimicrobiales > Vulcanimicrobiaceae > JAFAIW01. Next base: position 2,542 of record JAFAIW010000185.1, read on the forward strand.
GCCGTCGCTGCGCAACCGGTTGCGGCACCTCATTCTGCAATGCGGTCCGCAGCGTTGCCAAATGGGAGATCGGAGCGCCTTCCGGCGCACCCGCGGTTCGCGCCGTGTAGAACTGCTTCAGAAATTCCGAAAAGAGCACGTCGTCGCTTTGTTCGTGGACTCCGTCGAGAATGAAGTGCTCCTGGGCGATCAGCTTTCCACCGCGAACCATGAAGACTTGCATGCACGCCTGGCCGCGATCGCGTGCTACACCGATCAAGTCCATATCGAGGCGCGAGCGCCAGACGACCTTCTGTTCTTCTGTAACGCGACGCACGCGCACGATCCGATCGCGAAGCCTGGCTGCGCTCTCGAAGTGGTAGTGTTCCGCCGCTTCGACCATCTCGTGCTGCAAGCGGGAAAGTAGCGCGTCTTGCTTGCCTTCGAGGAAAAGTACGACCTCATCGATCATACGGTCGTACTCGGTTTCGCTCTGATAGCCGACGCACGGCGCCAAGCAGCGCTTGATATGATACTGCAAGCAAGGGCGGCTGCGGCGTCCGTCGATGGGTTCGCGACACGTTCGCAATGGAAAAACCAGACGCACGAGATCGATCAGCTCGCGCAAGCCGTGCGCGTTGGTATAGGGGCCGAAATAGCGAGCGCCGTCGTCTTTGACGACACGGGTGAACACGACCCGCGGAAACGGTTCGTTCGTTACTTTCAGATAGGGATACCGCTTGTCATCCCGCAGCCGCACGTTGAAGGGCGGCTGATGGCGCTTAATGAGATTGGCTTCGAGAATGAGCGCTTCGATTTCGTTCGTGACGACGATCGTCTGCACGTCTGCGACGCGCTGTACCATCGCCTGCGTTCGAATAGTGTGAGCGGCACTATCCTGAAAGTACGATCGCACCCGGCTTCGCAGCGAAACGGCCTTGCCGATATAGAGGATGGAGCCGTCGGCGGCCGCCATCATATAGACCCCCGGCGCGTCGGGAATCTGGGCGAGCGTTTCCTTTAAAGGAAGGCGATCCATGGCCCCCTTACCTTACGGGCGCAGCAGCCTTCTTCCGGCGGACGATGGCGAAGTAGCCGGCGATCGCCACGACCAGGACCGTCAATCCAATCACGACCGTGCTTGAGCGGTGCAGCAATGGAAGCACCTTGTCGAGGTTGTGTCCTAAGCCGTAGCCGAGCTCGACGAGCACCCCGCAAAATATCAACGACCCCAAAGCCGTCCACAAATAGAACGGGAGGAGCGGCATTCGCGCGATACCGGCTGGAATTGCGACGATTCCCCGAATCATCGGAATGAAGCGGCAAATGAAAATCGCGAAACTGCCGTAGCGCGCGAAGAAGCGCTCCACTTTCGCCATTTCCGCCTCGTGAAACAGCACGTAGTGCCCGAACCGATGGACCGCCGCGCGGCCGCCGTAGCGTCCCACCGCATATCCGATCGTTCCGCCGGTCAGCTCGCCGAGCAACGCGACCAAAACGACGGCGTACAGGTTGTGCAAAACCCCGGTCGCGACGAGCGCGCCGGCGACCGGCAAGATGACTTCCGAGCCGACGGGCGCGCCCACGTTACCGCCCGTCATCGCGACGAACAACCCGAGGTAGCCGAAATGATGGATGAACGCGATGACCGCGTCGGTCAGGTGCTGCACAACGTATCCTACTCGGCGTGCGGCGCCGGAGTTCCGGACGCTCGACGCAGTATCTCGGCGGCCAAGCCGCCGCCTTCTTCGCGAATGGCTTCGAAGAGATCGATCGGCTCGATTTCCGCATCGCCGGCACGTTGTTCGGCCAGCACCACGATCTTGCGCACGCGAGGCGTGACGAGAATCCCTTCCCACATGCGGTCTTCTCCAGTACCAAGCGCACGGCGCACGTCGGCGTGTACGTCGGCCGGTTCGATCGCGTCGCGCCGCAGGCGCGCGATGATGTTTGCGTCATGCTCTTCGAGGAGTGCGCAGAGCATGTGCTCGGCCCCCACGTAGTAGTGGTTGTGGTTACGGCACTCTTGCTCGGCGGCGTGCAACACGCGCCGAGAGGCAACGCTGAATCTCGAGAACAAAAGACCTGCAGAGGGCGGAACGGGAACTGATGGTCGGGGCGACACGATTTGAACGTGCGACCTCTACGTCCCGAACGTAGCGCTCTACCAAGCTGAGCTACGCCCCGCCAGCAAAACCCCCACATTCTGAAGTACCGGGGAAAGTGCCTGCCGCGCTCGAAATGGGTAGGCCGCTCTATGAGATACCTGATCGTCGGGTGCGGCCGCGTCGGCTCAGCGCTCGCGAAACTCCTCGACGCGGACGGCAACGAAGTCATCGTCGTCGATGAAAATCCCGCCGCTTTCAAACGTCTCGGTACGAAATTCAGAGGTCACGTGGTCGTCGGCACGGGGATCGACTACGACGTTCTCAAACGCGCCGGAGCCGAGCGGACGGATGGCTTCATCGCAGTAACCGACGGCGACAACCGGAACGTCATGGCCGCTTTGATCGCGCAGCGCATGTTCAAGATCAAGAAAATCGTGGCGCGCATCTACGATCCGCCGCGCGGCGCGCTCTATCGCGAGCTCGGCATCGACACGGTGTGCCCGACGACCGTCGGCGCGAAGTTGATCCGCGACGTGCTCGTGGAAGCCCCGTGGGACACGTTGCAATCGTTCGATTTCGGAAAAGTGACCTCGCTCAGCGCGACCGTTACGTCGGCCGAGGCGGGGAAACGGGTATCCGACGTCGAGCGCGCCGGCCGCATTCGCATCGGTGCGATCCGCACCGCCGGCGGCGTGCGCGTGGCCGCCAACGACACGATGCTCAACGAAGGCGACGAAGTGAATGCCATCGTCTCTCCCGATGCCATCTCCGAATTCGCAGCGATGTTCAAAACGGCCAAGCCCGTCGTTGCAAAGACCGCATAACATGTTCATTCTCATCGTGGGGGGCGGCAAAGTTGGAACCTACCTGACGCGGGCGCTGCTCGCGCAGGGGCATGAAGTCGTGGTCGTCGAGAAACAGGAGCGTAAGGCCAAGATTTTGGAAACGCTGCTGGAGACCGACGTCACGGTCGTCGGCGACGGCTGCGATCCCCAAGTCCTCGAACAGGCGGGCATCGCGCGCGCGGACGTGGTGGTGGCGGATACCGGCGACGACGAAGACAATCTCGTCGTCGTCTTGATTTCGAAAAGACAAGCAAGCAAACCGCGCTGCATCGCGCGAGTCAACAATCCGAAAAACAAAGCCATCTTCGAATCGCTCGATCCGGAAGATCCCGTGACCGTAATCTCGTCGACCGAAATCATTTTGGACGTTCTGAACGAGCACGTGAACGCCGCGCAATACAAACAAGCTCTTGCGTCGATGCGCCTGTTCAGCAAAGGCAACCTCGAGCTGATGCAAATCGCGGTTCCCGAACGCTCTCCGGTAATCGGAAAGGCATTGAGCGGGCTTGCGTTTCCGCGCAATGCGGTGGTCGTTGCGGTCAATCGTGAGAACGCGGACCTTCTCATTCCTACCGGCGAGACGGTGCTCGCCGCCGGAGATCAGCTGCTCGTCATCGTCAAAAAAGGTGCAGGCGAAGCGGTGCGCACGGTACTCGCCGGCGCCGCGATGGCCACCGCGCCGTAGCGATCGGCATCCGGGGTGGAACGTACCTGCTCGCCGCGGCGTCGATCGCCGCCGGGCTCTGCAATGTGCTGTGGGGCGATTTCGCGACGGACTGGCAACCGGTTCAAGCCTTTGGCGACCACGTTCCGGGAAGAACGTTCCTCGCCTACGCGACGGCGATTTGGCTCATCGTTTCGGGTGCAGCGCTCTTGCGCGCGCGGACGCGCCGTGCGGGCGCGCTCGGTTTGGCGATCGTCTATTCCGTCTTTGCGATATTCTGGTTGCCGCGGCTTTACTACGTTCCTCACTTTTTTGGTTTCAATCTGCCGCGCCTGATTGGCGTTCTCGATGGGCTCGGTCAGCAAGTGATCCTCGTTGCCGCCGCCACCATGGTTTACCAGTTACAGCCGGCTGGGAATGCAAGGGAAGAACCGATGCTGGGGAGCATTGCGCCTATCGCATTCGGTTTGAGCACCATTGCCTTCGGCGTAGCGCATTTTACCGGGCTCGCCAGCGTTGCGCCGCTGGTTCCCGCGTGGTTGCCGTTTGGCGCTGGTTTTTGGGCGATCGTTACCGGCGTCGCCTTCATCCTTTCCGGTGTGGCAATCGTTACGAGATGGCTTGCTGCCCTCGGCGCTCGACTTCTTGCGCTGATGCTGGCGATATTCAGTCTGCTCGTTTGGTTACCGCAGCTTTTCAAATTCCCACACGAGCAGGCCGCGTGGGGCGGGAACGCCTACAACCTCGCCGCGGTCGGTGCGGCGTTGATCGTCGCCGGCTGGTGTTCGTCGGGCCAACGCCCGATAAAATCGGGCGTACTCTAGATATATCCGCGCCGGAGCGCCACGACCGCGGCTTGCGTTCGATCGGCGGCCGAAAGTTTCTCGAGAATGTCGCGAACGTGACCCTTCACCGTGCCGAGCCCAATGTGCAACTGTGCCGCGATGTCGGCGTTTCCGACCCCATCCGCCACGAGACGTAACACCTCGAGTTCACGTTGCGTCAGCGGCGACTCCGCTGCCGCGTCCTTTGCTGCGGACGGGCTGAAACGCGAGAGAACGACGTGGGCAATCTGCGGATCGAAGTACGCTCCGCCGGCCTGTGCGATCTTCACGGCTTCCACGATGCGCGCCGGGTCGCTGTTCTTCAAGCAATATGCGTCGGCGCCGGCGGCGAGCGCCGCCAACACTTGCTCCTGCAAGTCGACCATCGTCACGATCACGACGCGCGTATTGGGATACGACTCGCGAATTCGCTGCGTGAGCGCGATGCCGTCGAAACCCGGCAGCCCGATATCGACCACCGCAACGTCGGGTTGCAGCGCTACGATGGCCTCCCACCCGGAAGGGCCGTCGGCCGCTTCGCCGGCAACTTCGATCGCCGGGTCGCCCGAGAGCGCCGTCCGCAATCCGGCGAGCGTCAAGCCGTGATCCTCGACGATCAACGTTCGAATGCTCACGCGCGCACCATTGCCGGCAAGCGAATCGTGAAGACGCTGCCCTTTGCTTCACCAGGCTCGTACCGCACCGTTCCACCGTGCTGTTCGATCACTCTGCGCACGAGATACAGACCCAAACCAGTGCCTCCTCCGCTGGAGCTGGCGTTTCCGGAAAACCGCTCGAAAAGACCGTTGCGACGCTCGAGCGGTACGCCATATCCGTCGTCGCGCACCGCGACTTCTACGTCCTTTGCGGCGGCGCGAATCTGGATTTCGACGTGTCCGCCTGCGGGTGTGGCGCTAAGCGCATTGGCAACGAGATTCGTCAGCGCGCGCCGCAGTTGGCTCGCATCGCCGTCGACCGCTGCACCTTCACCATTCGTCAAAAGGAGCGCGACGCTACGCTCTCCTGCGAGCGGTTTCAACTCGGTAACGACCGCGCGCGCGATTTCTGCGAGAGCGACCGGTGCGCGAACGACCGACGCTTCGCCCAGCTCGTAGCGCGCGACGAGCAAAAGCGTCTCCGCGAGACGGCGCAACTCGTCGTTCGACGAGACCGTTGCGCTCAGAATTTCGCGATAGCCGTCGGGCAGCGAGCCATAAGCTCCCTCGAGGGCTTGATTCATGGTGGTGCTGGCGGCCGACAACGGCGTGCGAAGATCGTGGGCGAGCGCGTATACGATGTCGCGGATGACCTGATTTCTCTCCGTGACCTCGTTGCGCTGTGCGACAATTTCCTCGTTCTGTTCCGCGAGACGGGCGAACAACGCCGCCTGCGTGAGCGCCTGGGCGGCTTGCTGCGAGAATCCGAGGAAGAGATCGAAATCGTTTTCGCTGAACGTCCGATCGATTTCGGGGACGACGAAGAGCGTCCGGCTGAGTGCGGGGCTGCCGTCGCGCGCCGAGATCGAGGCAACGAGGATCGCATTTACGCCCCACCGCTCGAGCAGATACCGTCCGGTCGGATTGTCCATCGTCACGAGTTGTGCCGGCACGCCTTCATTCACAACATTGACGAGCGAGCCAGCTTCGACCGGGAGCTTTTCGCGCGTAACGTTCACGTCGACGGCCCCGCGTTCGTATGCAATGGTTTCGGGTTCGTCGAGAAGAGTCGTGCGCACGATCATGAGCGCCCGTAACGCACCGAACAACTCGACCGCTTCGCGCACGACCGCTCTTTGGACCAAATCGGGACTCAGCGTGGCCCGTACGCGCTCGATCGCTCGGCGCAGCGCCTTCTCATTCGTGGCTTGCGCTGCGCGCAACGCCGCGCGCCCGGCCTCCACTGCAAGCGACTGCGCTTGAATCGACATGTATCCGACGAGCAGAAAAGAGGCGGCCAGCAACGTCCGGTTCCCCAGCGCGATCGCATCCCAGTGATTCCCGGCAGCGACCCCGTTAATGTAGCCCGCGGCAACGTTTCCGATCTCCGCCAAAATTACCAAGCGCACGGTGAGCGAACGCTGCAACACGACGCTGCTCAGGGCAATCGGACCGTTCATCAAGATGGCCACGACGAATGACTGCGGCGTGAGCGCATCGATGACGAACGCGACGACCAACAATGCATAGCAGGCAACGGGCACGTAGGGCACGCGGCAGAGTCCTGGCTTTCCACGGCGGATACCTTGCACGCCGGTCAGAAATACCGCGCAGATGGAGCGTGTGAAGCCCACGAAGGAACGCCGGCCGACACCCGAAGAGCTCTTGCGCGATCTCGGCGGCCGCGCGCGACTCGTGGTCTACTTGTCAAGCGCCCCAGGCGCCGGCAAGACACGCCGTCTGCTCGAGGAGGCCCGGCGATTGCGGGTCGCGGGCATCAACGTGAAGCTTGGCGCGATCGAATTCAAAGATCGCCCGGACCTTCAGGAGCTCGCCGCCGGCGTACCGGCCCTCGAACCGCGCATGGCCGCCGTCGGCACTCGGACCTTCCCCGAATTCGACTACGAACGCGCCATCGAGGAGCGGCCCACCGCGATCGTTCTCGACGAACTCGCGCACGACAACCTGCCGGGTTCGGTCCATGCCAAACGGTGGCAAGATGCGCTGGCGCTCCGCGATAAAGGCATCACCGTGCTCGGCGCGTTCAATATCGCGCATCTCGAGACCGTCGCAGCCACGGCCGAGAGTCTCACCGGGTATCCGGTGCGCGAGATCATTCCGCTGTCGTTCTTGAAGTCGGCGGATGAGGTCATCGCGCTCGACGCATCGCCTCAATTGTTGCAGCAGCGCGTACGATCCGGCAAGATCGTCCGCCCGGAAGATGCCGAGCGCGCACTGGCAGGCGTCTTCAGCGAAGCCACCTTGGAAATGCTGCGCCAGCTGATGCTACGCACGATCGACGATTTGACGATGCCGTCGGTTTCGGCCGAGCAGGTATCGACCGCCACGGCATTTACATATGCCGACCTCGACCCGCAACCGTACTTGCGCCGTGTTGCGAGCATTGCGGCGGCGCTCGACCTCAAACTCGAAATCGCGCCCTGCAGTGGCTGCGATCTTGCGCTGCTCGAGCGGATCGCGCGCGATCTCGACGCCGAAGTATTGGCGCAGCCGGCGGACCCCGCTCGGGGCGAACTCGGAGAACTTCGTTCTTCGCTCATTGCCGTGCCGGCCGGCCCAGTCGCCGCGCGACTTGCGAACCGCCACATCGGTCGCGATCTTTTCGTTGTCGGGCGAGGTCAAACGTACATCGGTGAAACGCCGCTCGTCACGAATCCCTACGGCGCGACCGCAGGGGACCGGATGCGCGTCGGCTACGGGCGGCTCACGGTGTACCTCGGAGCTTCGGCAGGATGCGGCAAGACCTACGCCATGCTCGATCGCGCGCAACAGATGAAGGCCGAGGGGATCGACGTCGTCGCAGCTTACATCGAACCGCACGACCGTCCCGAAACCACCGCGATGATCGATGGCCTCGAACAATTGCCGCGCCAGGAAATCGTGCACGACGGTATCGCCTATCGCGAACTCGATCGCGACGCGGTTCTGCGCCGGCACCCGCGGGTGGCGCTGATCGACGAGCTGGCGCACACCAACGCTCCGGGATCGCTCGCTACGAAGCGCTACGAAGACGTCCTCGCTATCGTGCGCTCCGGAATCGACGTGATCACGACCTTGAACGTGCAGCATTTGGAAGCGTTGAGCGACGCCGTGTTCCGCCTCACGGGGACGGTCGTACGCGAAACGCTGCCCGACGGAATTTTGGCGTTTGCGGATGAAGTCATATTGATCGACGTTTCTCCGGAAACGCTGCGCGAACGTTTGCGTGCCGGGAAGATCTATCCGGCGGAGCGCATCGAGTCGGCACTTGCGAACTTCTTCCGGACCGACAATCTCCTCGCGTTGCGCGAACTGGCGGTGCGCGAAGTGCTACACGCGCGGAACCGGCAGCGGATCCCCGCGCCGTTCGAACGACTGCTGTTGAGCGTCGCCGCGCGCAAAGACGACGTCGCGCTGGTAAAGCGGTCGAGCCGTATCGCTGCGCGGCTCGAAGTCGAATTTGCGGTCGCACATATTACCGATGGGAAGCACGAGAACCCGGATTTAGAGCGCGAGCTCGAAGCCGCTGCAATCGCGGAGAACGCTCATTGGATTCGCGAACACGATGTGGATGTCGTGAAGGGGCTGCTGCGCATCGCCCGTCAGGTGCCGGAAACCACCGTGGTCGTTTCTGGAACACGCCGCACCCCACAGTTTTTTTCGCGCAAAGCGTTTGCGCGGCAAATGCTCGATGCGGGCGCGCGCGAATTGCTCGTTCTCGCGCCACGCGCCGCATCGGGAGAGATGCAAGCGATCGACTGACGCTCAGGAGTGGAGTGCGTCGAGTGCGAGATTCATCTCCAAAACGTTGACGTGCGGCTCGCCGAGAAAACCGAGCGTGCGTCCGTGCAGGTGCTGCGCGATCATAGCGTTCACCGCGTCGAGCGGCATGTGGCGCGCTGCCGCTACCCGCGGCGCCTCCCAGTATGCGGCCTCGGGGCTGATGTCGGGGTCGATTCCGCTGCCGCTCGACGTAACCAAATCCATTGGTGGAGGACCGGCCGCGTTGGGATTGGCCTTTTTCAGCGCAGCAATCGTCGCTCTCGTCGCGTCGATCAGCTTTTTCGAAGTCGGTCCGTAATTCGTTCCGCCGGTCGCCGTCGGATCGTAGCCGTTCTTGCCGGCAGCGGATGGGCGTCCTTGGAAATACTGCGGTTTCGTCCACAACTGTCCGACGATTTCCGAGCCGACGACCTTGCCGTTCCGGACGACGAGCGATCCATTTGCCTGCTTGGGGAAAAGAATCTGCGCAACGCCGGTCATCGCAAACGGATAGACCAGTCCGAAAATGATCACCGAGATCACTGTCATGCGAATCGCCGTTCCGAAGTGCTTGAGCATGGTCAGCTCCTCACGTAAGATGCAACGCCGCTAAAACGACGTCGATCAGCTTGATGCCGATGAACGGCACGATGATTCCACCCACGCCGTAAACCAGGACGTTCTTGCGCAGCACCCAGTTTGCACCGCGAGGCTCGTATTTCACGCCGCGCAGTGCGAGCGGCACGAGCGCAATGATGATCAGGGCGTTGAAGATCACGGCCGAGAGAATCGCGCTTTGCGACGTCGTCAAGTGCATGATGTTCAGCATCCCCATTGCAGGATAGGCTGCCATAAACATCGCCGGTAGTATCGCGAAGTACTTCGCCACGTCGTTCGCGATCGAAAATGTGGTGAGCGCGCCGCGCGTGATGAGGAGCTGCTTTCCGATCTCGACGATTTCGATCAACTTCGTCGGGTCGGAATCCAGGTCGACCATGTTCGCGGCCTCTTTGGCGGCTTGGGTTCCGGAATTCATAGCGACCCCGACGTCGGCTTGCGCGAGTGCGGGCGCATCGTTCGTTCCGTCGCCGGTCATCGCCACGAGCCGTCCCGCGGCTTGCTCGCGCTTGATGAGATCCATCTTCGTTTGCGGCGTCGCTTCCGCGAGGAAGTCGTCGACACCCGACTCCTGCGCGATCGCGGCGGCAGTCAGCGGATTGTCGCCCGTGATCATGATCGTCCGGATGCCCATCGCGCGCATGCGGTCGAAGCGCGCGCGCATGTTCGGTTTCAAGATGTCTTTCAAATAAATGCAGCCGACGATCGTCGTATTCCGGGCAAGGAGCAGCGGGGTTCCACCGGAGCGCGCGATGCGTTCCACGTCGCCGGCAAGCTGCGTTTGCGAATCGCCGCCTTGTTCGCGCACCCATGCAAGCACCGCATCGGGAGCGCCCTTGCGAATCATCG
>JAFAIW010000192.1 GCA_019236495.1 Vulcanimicrobiota bacterium
GGACGGCTGCTGAGAGCTTAACGTGAAAAATCCGGCGAGCAGGTTCGCTTGGTCCAGAGGGAAGGCTCCGACTTTTTCGGACAAACCACGGAGGGTTTCTTCAAAGCTTGCTCTTCCGAAAAAGCGGAGCAGCAGAAAAGGCGCAGGATGCGCTTTTTCGAGCGTCTTCCCGAGGACCAGCGAACCCGCGCGCCCTTCGAGGCTCGCGCTGCGCGCTCGCACCTCAGGGTGACGCGAACGCACCTCAGGGTGACAGGAGTTCGAATTTCAAGTTCGGGTCGGCGCCGAGCGTCAGCGGATCGACGCGCGTAAACGCGCGTTGATGGTAGGCAGCGGCCGCAATCATCGCGGCGTTATCGGTGCAATATTTCGGTGGGGGAATGAACGCCGGTACGTTGTTCCGTTCGCTCCATTCGCGCACGGCACGTTGCAGCGCGGAATTCGCCGCCACGCCGCCCGAGAGTACGAGGGCGCGATACGGCCGCGCCTGCATCGCTGCATCGACGCGCGAGATCAGTGCGTCGACGACCGCGGCTTGAAATGAAGCCGCCACGTCCTCGGGAGGCGCCTCGGCGCCTTCGGGCGATTCCAAAAAGTATCGCACGGCCGTCTTCAATCCCGAGAACGAAAGGTCGAACGAACCCGGCGCGGGGCGGTAGCGTGGAAACGCGTACGCCTGCGGATCGCCTTGCTGCGCCAGCTTGTCGAGCAACGGTCCGCCGGGAAACCCCAGTCCGAGCAGGCGCGCCGTCTTGTCGTACGCTTCTCCGGCGGCATCGTCGTGCGTTCGCCCTACGATCGTCATCTCGTCCGCCGACCGCACGTCCACGAGTTGCGAATGACCACCCGACACGAGCAGCGCGAGAAATGGATATGGCGGATCTTCTTCGCGATCCAAGAACGGCGCGAAAACGTGCCCGTGCAAGTGATTGACCGCGTGCAGCGGTTTGCCGGTGGCAAACGCCAAAGCTTTCGCCGACGCGACGCCCACGACGAGACTGCCGATCAAGCCCGGGCCATATGTCACCGCAATTGCGTCGACGGATTCCAGCGGCGTCTGCGCGCGGGCGAGTGCATCTTCGACCGCGGCTGAAAGCAAGGCCACGTGCTGGCGGCTCGCAACTTCCGGAACGATGCCGCCGTATTTGGCATGAAACTCGTCCTGATTCGTCGAGACGCTCGAAAGCACGCGGCGACCCGATTCGACGACGGCGGTCGCCGTGTCGTCGCACGACGTTTCGATGCCGAGGACGCGCACGTTAGGCCGCTTCCGCCAAGTTGGCGCGGCGCGCCTCTTTCCCGGCCAGCGTGAAGACGATCACAGCTGCAAAGGTGACGAGCGCCACGATTGCCATCGCGCGCGCGTAGTCGACGCCGCCACCCGGGAGCGGAAAGCTCGAATGCGCGAATTGCGCTTCGAGCTGCGCCGCGCCGGCTGAAAGAAAATTCCCGAACTGATAGACGAAACCGGGAAACGTTCCGCGCGTTCCGACCGGCGAGAGTTCGTTGAGATGCGCGGGAATCACGCCCCACGCGCCCTGCACCATGAACTGAATGGCGAATCCGCCTAGAGCGAGCAACGGCAGCGTCGGCGAGAAGGCCCAAAGCGGGATGAGCAAAATGCCGAGCCCCGCCGCGGAGACGATCGCGCGCCGGCGTCCTAACCGCTGCGACAATGCTCCCACGATCATGCCGCCTGCGATCGCGCCGATGTTGGCGATCGTGTTGATGCGAAAGACGCCACCGGGGTCGAGACCGTGCTGCTTTTGCAGAAAAGTCGGATAGAGATCTTGCGTGCCGTGCGACATGAAGTTCAACGATGCCATCAGGAGCACCGCGTAAATGAAAAGCGGCATCAAGCGGCGCTCGCCTTCGCTTGCGCGTCCGCTAAACCACGCAAAGAGTGCCCATGCGAGAAGCAGCGCGCCGGCGAGTCCCCACCAGAGTTCGTGCGGTGCGAACGCGAGGGTGAAATAAAACACCGCACCCGCCACAAGCAGCGCGACCGCGTAACCGTGGACCGCTTGAAAGCGCCACGGCTCTCGCGTGGCGCCGCGGGTCGCGAGCCAGACCGGCGATTCCGGAACGCCCGCGCGGATGAAGAAGATGAGCAGCGCCGGCACCACGCCGAGCACGAACATCGCGCGCCACGTGTGTTCGGGGTAGAAATGATGCACGCCGAAGTACGCTGCGCCCGCCAGCAAGAAGCCCATCGCGTACCCTTCCTGCAAAATCCCCGACCACAAACCACGGCGCTCCGCCGGCATCGTCTCCATCGCCAGCGCCGAGCCGAGCCCCCATTCGCCGCCCATTCCGATGCCGTAGAGCGCGCGTAGGATCAGGAACACGGTGAAGTTCGGAGAAAACGCGGTCGCCAATTCGACGAGTGAGAAAAACGCGATGTCGATCATCAGCGGAATGCGCCGTCCATAGCGATCGCCGAGATAGCCGAAGATGAACGCGCCGACCGGGCGCAGCATTAGCGTTACTGTAATCGCAAACGCTACCTCCGGAACCGTCTTGCGAAAATCCGTGGAAAGCTGCGTCAGGACGAACGTGACGAGAAAGAAGTCGAACGCGTCCAGAGTCCACCCGAGGTAACTCGCGATGAACGTGTTGCGCTGCGCGGGGGTCATGCGCTCAGTGGAACGGGGTCGGCGACGGCGTCGGCGTCGGCGGCCCGGGGCTCGTCCACGGCGGAATGCTCGCGAAGTCCGCCCCCGGCGGCGTCAAGCTCGGAATCGGGGTCGCGGGCGGCGGCGAAGGCGGCCGCTCGTCGCCGTACAGCACCACGACGTAGTGATGACCCTTCGGCATCGTCATCGTCGGCGCCGTTGCATCGAACGTCAGCGTTTGCTTGTCGAGCGTCGATTTCGGCAGCGTGAGCAGGGCGTTGTCGATGTGTTTTTTCTTGTGCGTGATCTCTTCAAAAATCTGTACGGCGAAACCGCGTCCGCCGAGCTGTTCCTGCGGGACGGTGAATTGCGCCTCGACGCGGCCTTTCATATCGAAGTCGGCCGAAGGAACGAGGTCGACGCGCACGAGTGCGACCGTCTCGAACGATTTCGAATTGGTGATGACCATCGGGGGCACGGCCTTCGGCCACGCCGTGATCGTCAATGCCAGTGCGTCGGAGGGCGCCGCGGATGGTGACGGCGACGGCGAACCGGGCGCGCCGCTGGCGTTCGTTGACGGCGCGGGCGACGGCGATCCGCTTCCCGACGGCGCGGGCGACGGGCTCGGCGAAGCGGATGGCGACGCGCTGCTCGAGGCACTCGCACTCGGCGACGGGCTGGGTGACGCGCCGCCTTTCGATACGACTTGGCGTTGCGCGGACTGCGCCGAAGGCGAGGCGGTCGCGAGCGGAAGATTGAATTTCAGGAGGCAACTGAAACCGCCCGTGTCGGGACAAGCGAAGCCTTCTTGTGCTTGCGCGAGCGACGGCGATGCGGTATTGACGGCCTCTGGCCCACCAACGGATTGCGCCGCGAGCGTGGCGACCGACTGCGGAGCGGTTTGCTGGCCTTGCGCTCCGGGTTGCGCGACCGTGTTCGGAATCGTCGGACCGCTGCTGAAGCTGCCTTGGCACGCACCGAGCAAAAGTGCGATGCCGATGGCGGCCCAGCGCCATCGCGCCTTCATGCTTTGTCCTCGACGCGTGCGCGCAGTTCGTTCATGAACTCCTCGACGGAAATGGAGGGCCGCTTGCCCTCAACGCCTCGTTCGTTGACGTTGACGGTGCCGCCCGCGGCTTCCTCGCGGCCCGTCACGAGAATGAAGGGCACTTTCTGCGTTTTCCAGTGCCGGATCTTGTACCCCAGCTTCTCGTTGGATTCGTCCACTTCCACGCGGAAGTTTGCATCGAGCAGCTTCTTGGCGACCGCTCGCGCGTAGTCGAGCTGATGCTCGGAGATCGGAGCGATCACCGCTTGCACGGGTGCGATCCAGGCGGGGAAGTTTCCGCCGAAGTGTTCGATCAGTACTCCGAAGAAACGTTCCATCGAGCCGGCTAGCGCGCGATGGATCATCACCGGACGGTGATCGTGACCGTCGCTGCCGCGATATTTCAAATCGAAACGCTGCGGTAATGTGAAGTCGACCTGCACGGTGCCGAGTTGCCACTTGCGGCCGATCGCGTCTTGGAGGTTGATGTCGAGCTTGGGGCCGTAGAACGCTCCGCCGCCCGCGTCGATCTCGTACGGCAAACCGAATTTCTCCAGCGCGTGCCGAATCGCGCCTTCGGCGATCGGATCGTTTTCGGTACGCAGGCTCGCGTCGCGCGTCGAAAGGAAGTAATCGAAGCGTTCGAATTTGAACGCCCGCATCAAGCGCAGCGCTTCCTCGACCGTTTGTTCGAACTCACCTTGCAATTGGTCGGGCATGCAAAAGAGATGCGCGTCGTCTTGCGTGAAACCGCGCACGCGCGTCAGACCGAGCAGCGTCCCGCTGCGCTCGAAGCGGTACACGGTCCCGAACTCGGAATAGCGCAATGGAAGGTCGCGGTACGACCGGCCGCGGCTGCGATAGATCAAAATATGTCCCGGACAATTCATCGGCTTGAGGCGAAAGCGTTGCTCCTCGACCTCGAGCGGGCCGAACATGCCGTGCGCAAAGTTTTCCAAGTGCCCGGAGATCTCGTACAATTTTTCGCTGACCACGTGCGGGGTCACCACGGGCAAGTATCCGCGCTCGCGCAGCCCTTCGGCAATGAAGCGCTCCACGATCTGCCGCATGATCGCGCCCTTGGGGTGCCAAAAGATCAGGCCGCCGCCGGCATCTTCTTCAACGGAAAAGAGATCGAGTTCCGCACCGAGCTTGCGATGATCGCGTTTGGCTGCTTCGTCGAGGAACGCAAGGTAGTCGTCCAGCTCTTTTTGTGAATTCCAAGCCGTGCCGTAGATGCGCTGCAACATCGGATTGTGCTCGTCGCCGCGCCAGTACGCCCCGGCCACGTTCATCAGCTTGAGCGCGCCGATCTCGCCGGTCGAAGGCGCATGGCCGCCGCGACATAAGTCCGTAAACTCGCCAATCGTGTACAGCGTTATCGGTTCCCCCTCGGGGATGTCGCGCGCGAGTTCTACCTTATAAGGGTTGTCTCGAAAGTGCTCGATTGCCTCGGCCCGCGTGACGACGCGCCCCTTCATCGGATAGTTCGCCTTCACGATTTCGTCCATGCGGCGTTCCAGGCGCTCGAGATCCTCGGGCGTGAACGCTTCGGGCCGGTCGAAATCGTAATAAAAACCGTTCTCGATCGATGGACCGATCGTCGGCTTTGCTTCGGGAAAGCAATCTTGGACCGCGTACGCGAGCACGTGCGCGGCGGTATGGCGGAGGTCCGCAAGGCTTGTCACGCCGCCTACACTTGGCCGCCCCCCCGCGCGCGGCCTCGCAGGACGCGGTCCGTTGCGCCATAAAACGACCCGCGTATGATCGTTACCCTTTCAGGCGAGCTGGACATCGCCGACAAGGAGAAGATCGACGAGGCGCTGGCGCCGCTGCGCAATCTGTCGAGCGGGATCGTCGACCTCTCCGGCGTCACCTATCTCGACTCCACCGTCATCGGTGCCGCCGTGGCGCTGCATCGCGACGCGATTGAACGCGGTGCGCGGATTGTCTTCGTGAAGCCCCCGCCGAACGTGATGCGCCTCTTCGACATGACGCAACTTTCGCAGGTGTTGAAATTCTACGATACCGTCGATCAGGCTGCCGCTGATGTTCTTTAGCATCGCCGCCGCGGCCGTCGTTTCGGTGCTGTACGCGGGTTCGCTCGTAACGCCGATGGAGGGGCCGATCAAAGCCGCACTGCTCGCGCAGGGCACGGCGTTTGAGGGCGAGCCCGGCGGAAGCAAGAAGTTGGCAAACTTCATTCGCGACGGAGTGCGCGCGCCCGACGTTTTCATCTGCGTCGATCCTGCGCTCGTCAGCGGGCTCGGCGACAAGGTCGAGCGTGCGGAAACGTTTGCCGGAACGAGCCTGGGCATCGGGTGGTCGGACCGCTCCACGCGTGCCGATCTGTTTGCGCAAGTGGCGCGCGGGACGTTGCCGCTGCTGGAGGCGTTACGAACGCCCGGCTTGCGCATCGGACGCACCGATCCGCAATTAGACCCCAAGGGCGCATATACGATCGAAGGGATGAAATTGTTGGCGGGCGATGCGGGGGAACGCGCCGTGCTCGTCGACGACGAGAACGCCGCGCAGATTTTTCCGGAAGAAGACCTCTTGGCGCGCATCGACACCGGCGAAGCCGACGTGGGATTTTTCTATCGCACCGAAGCGATTGCGCGCGGCCTGCATTTCGTGCCGCTGCCGGGCGCCGCGGCGCTGACCGATCGCATCACGTACACGCTCGCGGTCATGAAGGATGCGCCGCATCCCGAACAAGCGCGCGCGTTCGAAGCGTTCATCCTGAGCGGCGAAGGACGCGAGATTCTCGAGCACGCCGGCCTGACGTACCTTCCAGTGGTGCGCCGAAAGTAAAGCCGGGTCGCGTGCGCGGCGGTTGCGCCAGCACCGAAAAGTGTACCGTGCGCGATTCTCCCGCCCCAGCGTAGCCGAGTTTCCACCGGCCCACGCGGAGCGTCCAAAACGCGTGGCCCTCCGCGTCGCGCGGCAACGCAGCGCCGTCGATCGTCCAGCGTCGCGCCGGCCCGTCGCCCGCGCCGCGCATTTCCAAGCGTTGCATGATGGGGGCGTTCGGTGGCGCTGTGCTCAGGAAGAAGACCGCGCCGTTTTGCGGGAAGAGGATGCCGCCGTCCATGCGGGCGCGTCTTGGCGGCGGAGCCGCGCGCGCCAGATATTCCTCGACGACGGCGGAGCAACCGCGCTGCGGCGCCGCGCCGGTGGTTGCGCAAATGCGCGTCAGATGCATTCCCGGAGGATCCTCGAAGCGCCCCGGATCGCGCCGCTCGTGCAAGTGAAGCATGATGCGATTCCAAAGCGGCGCAGCTCCCGCGACGCCCGAAACCCGCTGCATGGGCGAGCCGTCGAAATTTCCGACCCACGTTGCGACCGTGTACGTTCGCGTAAAACCAACCGTCCACGTATCGCGATAGTCGGACGACGTCCCGGTCTTCACCGCCGCCTCGAAGGGCAATTGCAGAACGGAATGCACCCCGAAGCTCAGCGCCCGCGCATGCGGATCCGCCAGCATCTTCGTTACGAGCATCCACACGCGCGAATCGCCGATCGAGCGGGCCGCGACGGGTTCGTTGGACAGCGCGGTGAGCGCGACCGCGTCGCCGCGACGCGCCAACGTCGTATAGGCTTGCGCGAGCTGCCACAAACTGACCTCACCGCTCCCGAGCGTCAAGCC
>JAFAIW010000191.1 GCA_019236495.1 Vulcanimicrobiota bacterium
TACCGTACGTCGACGATGAGTCCGTTGCGGTTGAACTCGGTGAGAAAACCGCGGTGGAATTCGGAGAATCCCCACGGACCCATATCGGGAATGTGGAGGTAACCGACTTCGCCGCCGGTGCGCGCGTGCACGAAGTCGCGATTCGCCGTCACCCACGCGCGATAGCGCAATAGCGTATCGCTGCTCAGTGCGCGGGCCAGCACGCGCCGGCGCTCGTGCCGCTTGTTCGCGCTCACGACCGTGAGAAAGACCTCGCGATCGGCGGCGTTGATGAGCAGCTCGTCGACGCTCGTCGATTTGTCGACCGCGCGTCCGCCGACCGCGACGATTGCATCGCCCGTTTCGATTTCGTTTCCAGGCGCAGCAAGCGGTGAATCCGCCGAGCGCTCCCACGAATCGCCGCGATAGATGTGATCGATCCGCCACCCTTCCAGGCGCTCGTCCCAAGACAGATCGCAGCCCAGGAATCCGCGCTTGTAGTCGGGCGCTTTGCGATAATCGCCGCCGATCTCGTAGGCGTGCGACGTGCCCAGCTCGCCGTGCATCTCCCAAATGAGATCCGACAGTTCGGCCCGCGAACGTAAGCGCGGCAAGAGTTTTGCATAGCGTTCGTAGACGACGTCCCAATCGACGCCGGACATGCGTTGATCCCAAAAATGTTCGCGCTGTAAACGCCACGCTTCGCGCAGCATCTGCCGCCATTCGTCGCGCGGCTCGACGAGCACGCTGATTCGCGTGAGATCGATCCAGCCGGTGCGACGGCCCGGCTCGGCGCCAGGTTTGTGCTCGTCGGCGTCGTCGTCGGGAAGATCGCCGCCCGCATCGATTGCGCGCAGTTTCTCACCGGAGCCGTAGAGCAACGTACGCGCGTCGGCGGCAAGACGGATGTCGTTGACGTCGTGCGCGAGCGTCGCAAGGCGCTGGCTGTCGAAATCGTAGACTTGGAGATCGCCGCTCTTCTCGTCGTCTTCCCAGCGCCGCGGCGGCACCTTGATCGCGCGGTACGGTAACTTCGTGAACGCGACGCGTTTGTGCAGCGCGACCAAGTCGTCGTAGCGGCCTTCTTCGACCGGAAACGCGATCACGCGTCCGGTAATGCCCTCGAAATCGATCTCGATCTTCGGCGGCTTCGCCTTCTTGCCGATCTCGTCGTCCGGACGATGCTCTTTGTGCAGCGGGGCCGGTTTCGGTACGAAAGGCGAGCGCACGTCGTTGCGCAGAGCGACGGCAAACGGACGCATTGCGAGCGGGAAACTGAGGTCGAACTGCAGGGCATCGTAGGCCGGATTGAAATCGCGCGCGGAGAGAAAGTACAGATAGTCGCCGTCGGGATCCCACGCCACGCTCACGTCGATCCGGAGCGGCGTCGTAACGTCGTGCTTCTCGCCGGACTTCACTTTGCACACGCGAATGATCCCGACTTCGTGCGACGGCGACCACGTGTACGCGAGGAAGCGTCCATCGGGCGAAAACGACAGACGCGAATAGATATCGCCGGGGCTCTCATCGAGTTTGCGCGGCCCATCGTGGCTCGCCGCATCGACGACGAAAATTTCGCGGCGGTGATTCATGAACGCGATGACGTCGTTCGCGGGCGAAACGGTGAGCTCGACGACGCGTCCGATCGACGTATCGGTGACGGCGCGCGGCTCTTCGGATTGATCGGCGTTGATGATGACGATGCGCTCGTAGCCCTCCGCATCGTCGACCATCACGAGCCGCTTGCCGTCGGGCATCCATTCGCAGAAGCGGTACCGAACGCGGCTTCCGGTGCCGTAATGAATGACTGCTTCTTCCCAAAGCGGCATCGCGTACGGCTGGCCGCGCGAAACGAGTGCGATTTGGCTCCCGTCCGGAGAGGGCGCAAAGTCTTCGAGCCCTTCGGAGCTGTCGACGAAACGCCGCACGGTTTGCGGCGCGGTAGACGGCGTCTGTGCGTCGATCGTGCGCACGGAATCGTCGCGCGGATCGAGGACGCGCACCTCGGCGCCCGCGCAGTATACGATTCTCGAGCCGTCGGTGGACGGCCAGCGCGCATAGTATTCGCGTTCGGAGGTGTGCGCGCGCAAATCAGAACCATCGGGCTTGCACGAATACACGTTCCCGACGCCTTCATGGTCGGAGACGAAGAAGGCCCGCTCGCCGATCCACATCGGCCACACAGCATTTCCGCGTACCGAGAGCATCCGGCGGAACGTGCCGTTTCCGGTGGGATCGACCCAGAGATCGCCGGCGGTGCCGCCTCGATACCGTTTCCAGCGCGCCGGATCGGTCGCGTTTCTTCCAATCAAGGTCGCGTGCCGGGCGCCGACCGCAAGCGTCGCGACGTGACCGTAGCGCAGCGGCCGCGGTGCGCCGCCGCCGGCCGAAACCGCAAACGCCTGCGTCTCGCGCTCG
>JAFAIW010000256.1 GCA_019236495.1 Vulcanimicrobiota bacterium
GAAATCGCCGAGCTTCGCGACACGATCAACACGATGGTCGACCAGCTGAACGCGTTTGCTTCGGAAGTCACGCGCGTGGCGCGCGAGGTGGGCTCCGAAGGCATTTTGGGCGGCCAAGCGATCGTGCGCGGAGTTTCCGGCACCTGGAAGGATCTCACCGACTCGGTGAACACGATGGCGTCGAATCTGACGAGCCAGGTGCGCAACATTGCGAAGGTCACGACGGCCGTCGCCACCGGGGACCTTTCGAAGAAGATCACGGTCGACGTGCGCGGCGAGATTTTGGATCTCAAAGAGACCGTCAACACGATGGTCGATCAACTCAATGCATTCGCATCGGAAGTTACGCGCGTCGCGCGTGAAGTTGGTTCGGAAGGCATTTTGGGCGGCCAAGCGCACGTCGCCGGCGTTGCCGGAACGTGGAAAGACCTCACCGACAACGTCAACTTCATGGCGTCCAACCTCACGGAGCAGGTGCGCAATATCGCGCAGGTCGTCACCGCGGTAGCGAACGGCAACCTGAAACGGAAATTGACGCTGCAGGCCAAAGGCGAGATTGCGGAATTGGCCGATACCATCAACGCGATGATCGATACGCTCGCGACGTTTGCCGACCAGGTAACGTCAGTCGCGCGCGAGGTCGGCTTCGAAGGGAAGCTTGGAGGGCAAGCCGAGGTTCCGGGCGCGGCGGGACTGTGGCGCAACCTGACCGACAACGTCAACCAGCTGGCCGGGCAGCTGACCTCGCAAATCCGCGCGATCGGCGAGGTGGCGACCGCCGTCACCAAAGGCGATCTCTCGCGCACGATCGAGATTGAAGCCCGCGGCGAGGTCGGCGAGCTGACGCAAAACGTCAACGAAATGATCCAAAATCTCCGCGATACCACGCGCAAGAACACCGAACAGGACTGGCTGAAGACCAACCTCGCGCGGTTCACCGCCATGTTGCAAGGTCAGCGCGATATCAAAACGGTCAGCCGCTTGATCATGTCGGAGCTGGCGCCGCTGGTCAACGCGCACGCTGGTGCGTTCTATCTCAACGAGCCGATCGACGAAGACCAGCCCGTTCTTCGCCTGATCGCGAGCTACGCGCTCAGCAAGCGCAAACAACTCGCGCGAACGATCAAAGTCGGAGAGGGCCTCGTCGGCCAAGTCGTCATCGAGAAACAGCGGATCTTGCTCACCGAAGTGCCGCCGGAGTACATGCAGGTGCTCTCGGGCATTGGAGAAGCGCGGCCGATGTCGCTCATCGTGCTGCCGGTTCTCTTCGAAAACGACGTCAAAGCGGTGATCGAGCTGGCGTCGCTCGAGCGTTTTTCGGACGCGCACTTGCTGTTCTTGGAGCAATTGACCGAATCCATCGCCGTCATCCTCAACACCATCGCCGCTTCAATGCGCACGGAAGAGCTGCTCAAACAATCGCAAGGATTGACCGCCGAGCTGCAGAGCCAGCAAATGGAATTGCAGCAGACCAACGACGAGCTGGAAGAAAAAGCTCGCCAGCTTTCCGATCGAAATCAGGAAGTGGAACGGCGCACGCGCGAAATCGAAGAAGCGCGCCAAGAACTCGAGAAGAAGGCCGAACAGCTCTCGCTCACGTCGAAGTACAAGTCGCAATTCTTGGCAAACATGTCGCACGAGTTGCGGACGCCCTTGAACAGCCTTCTCATTCTCTCAAAGCAATTGTCCGACAATCCACAACGCAACATGACGCCGAAACAGGTCGAATTCGCACAGACGATTCGCGCGGCCGGCTCCGACTTGCTAACGCTCATCAACGATATTCTGGATCTCTCGAAGATCGAATCCGGAACCACGTCCATCGATCTGCAAGAGACGCCGTTCGAAGCGATCGAAGACGAAGTCGAGCGTACGTTCAACCAGATCGCGCAGGACAAGGGCTTGGGCTTCGTCATTCAACGGGATGCTTCGGTGCCGAAGGCGCTATCCACCGATCCGACGCGACTGCAGCAAATCCTCAAGAATTTGCTTTCGAATGCCTTCAAGTTTACGAGCGAAGGAACGGTCAGCTTCCGGACCGCGCTCTTGAACGAACATCATCTCAACATTTCGGGGCCGGTCGTGGCGTTCTCGGTAAGCGACACCGGCATCGGAATTCCGAGCGACAAATACAACGTGATCTTCGAAGCCTTTCAGCAAGCTGATATGGGAACCTCGCGCAAATTCGGCGGCACGGGCTTGGGCTTGGCGATCAGCCGCGAAATCGCCGGATTGCTTGGCGGCGAAATCGGCGTGGAAAGCCGGGTGGGCGAAGGAAGCACGTTCACGCTATACCTCCCGCTGACGCGCAACGTCACCGCAACGGTTCAGCGCACCGCCGCCACGGCCGATGGGCGCTACGAGCGCATCCTGCGCCCGGTGCACGGCCGTTCGCGCGAAGAGATTCCGCAAGCAATTCTCGCCGCGCGTCCCGAAGGCGTCGACGACGATCGCGAAGCGATCGATCCGACCGATCGTCTGCTTTTGATCGTCGAAGACGACGCGATCTTTGCGCGCATCTTGCTGGGGCTCGCACGCGACCGCGGCTTCAAGGGGATCATCGCGCATTCGGGCGTGGAAGGAATGGCGTTGGCGCGCCAGTTCTTGCCCGACGCCATTACGCTGGACATCGGCTTGCCGGACACCGACGGGTGGCTGCTGCTCGATGAGCTCAAGCAAGACTCGGCCACGCGCAACATTCCCGTGCACGTGATTTCCGGAGAAGAGCAATGGCAGCGGGCTCTCGATTCGGGTGCGATTGCGCACTTGAAGAAACCCGTCACCGAAGAAGCGCTGACGGAAACTTTCGATAACCTTCTCGGATTTGCCGCAAAGGGAACCAAGAACTTGCTGGTGATCGAGGACGATCTCACGCAGCTCAACGCCATGGTCAATTTGATCAGCAGCGGAGAGGTTTCGGTGACGGCAGTGAGTTCCGGAGCGGAGGCGCTGGCGGCCACGGAAGCCGGATCCTTCGATTGCATCGTGGTGGACTTGGGGTTGCCCGACATTCCCGGCGATGAAGTCATTTCTCGGATTCGCAAACAGCCGCGCCATGCACGCGTTCCGGTCATCGTTTACACCGGGCACGACCTCGACCGGCAAGAAGAAGCGAATCTCACCAAGCTCAGCGAGGCGATCATCGTCAAAGATGCGATGTCGCCGGAGCGGCTGTTGGACGAAACGCGGTTCTTCCTCCATCAGGTCGAATCGAAACTTCCGGCGGCCAAGCGCGCACCGGTCGACGCCGCGACCCTGAGCAGCGTTTCTCTGGAAGATAGACGCGTTCTGATCGTTGACGACGATTCGCGCAACATCTACGCGTTACGTTCCGCTCTCGAAGGTCACCAAATGACGGTGCTCAGCGCCGAGAACGGCCACGACGGCATCGACCTGCTGACGCGAACGCCCGAGGTCGACATCGTGCTCATGGACATCATGATGCCGGAGATGGACGGATACGAAACGATCCGACGCATTCGCGCCAACGCGACATTCAAGGATTTGCCGATCATCGCGCTCACCGCGAAAGCCATGAAAGGTGACCGCGATGCGTGCATCGCCGCGGGTGCGTCGGAATACATTAGCAAGCCGGTGGATATCGACCAGCTCTTGACGCTCTTGCGGGTATGGTTGAGCAAGTAACCAGCGAAGAGCTTCTCGTCCTCGGCGCACGCGCCGAAGGGTCGATGGGCCGCGACAATGGCGTAGCCGATCTCGAGCTGCACTTACTTCTCGAGGCCGTCGTTCGTGCCGGGGGTTACGACTATCGCGATTTTGCAACGGGCACGCTGAAACGCCGCATTTCGGAGCGCATGCGGGCCGAAGGCGTCGAGACCATTTCGGGATTGCAAGAGCGCGTGCTCCACGACCCCGGTGCGATGCGCCGCTTCGTGTTCGCAATGTCGCAGACGCCCACAACGCTTTTTCGCGATGCGGCGTTTTGGAAGGCGATTCGCAGCACCGTCATTCCGCTTCTCCGGACGTACTCGTTCATTCGGCTCTGGTTCCCGGCATGTTCTACCGGTGAAGACGTTTATTCGTTCGCCGCGGTGCTGGAAGAAGCGGGTTTGCTCGATCGCAGCATGATCTACGCCACGGAACTCAGCGAAGAGGCGCTCGCGCATGCGAAATCCGGAAGGTTCGACGTGACGTCGGGCGACGACGTTGCCGCGGAATTCATCGCGGGAGGCGCGGAAACGCCGCTCTCGCACTTCGCGAAAGTCGAGCTGCGCGAGATTCGCTTCGACGAGCGCTTGAAACGCAACACGATTTTCGCGCAACACAGTTTGATGAGCGACGGATCGCTGAATGAATTTCACGCGATCCTTGCGCGCGGCGTTTTGCCGCAATTCAACAAAGCGCTCCAGTATCGCGTCCACAATCTCTTTTTGCAGAGCTTGGCGCGCCTGGGATTTCTGGCGCTCGGGGCCAACGAATCCTTGAAGCAGACACCGCACGAGCGCGTCTTCCGGCGCGTCGGCGAGAACGCGATCTATCGCCGCATGCGATGAGTTGCGACGAAAGTCGGGGAGCGAGGGCGCGGCTCTGTGACATACTAGCCCCGACTTTAGAAAGACGAACGCTATCCATACTTTCGATCGACTCGGCCTCGCGCCGGAACTTCTTCGCGCCATCCGCGACCTCGAATTCACCGAACCCACCCCAATTCAGCAGCAAGCCATCCCGCCCGCGCTGAGCGGCCGCGACGTCCTCGCCAGTGCGGAGACGGGCAGCGGCAAGTCGGCTGCGTTCGGCCTCCCCATCCTGCAAAGCTTGCTCGCGCAGCCGCGCGGCACAACGCGCGCGCTCATCCTGGCGCCCACGCGCGAACTCGCCGAACAGATCTGCGCGCATCTCAAGGATCTGGCGCGGCACACCAAGATTCGCGTCAGCGCGGTGTACGGTGGCGTCGGCTTCGAGCCGCAGGTCGCTGCGTTCAAGCGCGGCGATGACGTCATCGTCGCCACTCCGGGGCGTTTGCTCGATCATCTTTCAGAAGGTACGGCCCGCCTCGACAGCCTCGAAACCTTGGTGTTGGACGAAGCCGACCGGATGCTCGACATGGGCTTCTTGCCGCAGGTCCAGCGTATCCTCAAACACATCGGAAGCGAGCACCAGACGCTGTTCTTTTCGGCCACCCTGCCGCCGGCGATTTCCGCGCTCGTGCGCGATATGCTGGTCGATCCGGTGCGCGTGGAGTTGGCGCCGAAACCGAAACCGGTCGAGAGCTTGACGCAGGTGCTCTACGCGGTCGGTCACGAGCACAAGACGGCGCTCTTCCTCGAGTTACTGAAAGACAACGACATTTACAATGCCATCGTCTTCACGCGCACCAAGGCGCGCGCCGACCGTTTGGCAATCGCCTTGGAGAAGCACGGCGTCGCGGCCGACAAAATTCACGGCGACCGCTCGCAAGCACAGCGGACTCGTGCGCTTGCCAACTTCAAGCGCGGAAAGTTTCGCGTGCTCGTCGCGACCGACATCGCCGCGCGGGGAATCGACATTACCGAGCTCGGTCACGTGGTGAACTTCGACGTTCCCGCCGTCGCCGAAGACTACGTCCATCGGATCGGTCGTACGGCGCGTGCGAAGGCTGCCGGCAAAGCCATCACGTTTGTTGCGCCCGAAGAAGAGCCGCTCGTGCGGCAAATCGAGTTCATACTCGGCAAGCGCCTGGAGCGCACCCTGAATCCTCTGTTTCCGCAGGCGAGCATCGAGGCGCCAAAACCGGTGCGCGTTTTCAGTTCGCGCCCCCGCCGCCGCCGAGCGTCGCGCTGGTGAACCGGCGGGTATACTCTTCCTGTGGCTACCCGAAAATGGTCGCAAGAGGTCACCGAACACAGTAACGCGCTGGACCTCGAGCGCGGAGTTTTTGCGCAGAAGAGTCCGCGCCGGATTGCGGCTTCTCTCAAGAAGTCCGCAGAAGAGAGCACGCGCCGCAAGGCGGATTCGTATCGTTCCGCGATGTCGATATTGACGTTTTACGAGAACCGGGCGGGAAAAAACTTGCCGAAAACGCGGCGCGCCATCCTGGAAAAAGCCAAGGACGAATTGCGCGAATTGTACGGAAAGAATCCCAAGAAGAAAAGCTAGCGGCGGGGCGAATCAGGCTCCCATGGACTGGAACGTGTTCTTCGCTTGGGCGCCCTGGGTGCTCTTCTTGGCGGTGATCGTCGCCACGTATGTCGCGACGCGCGGTTCAGAGTCCAGCGCCGCCCCGATCGGACAAACCTTCGCCTGCAACGCCTGCGGCCGTCGCTCCAAACGCGAACACATGGTCCCGGTCACGACGGAAGGCTCGGTGCTGTGGTACTGCGCCTCGTGCGCGCCGCAGCCCACTCCCGCAAGCTTTCACTAACGCGTGTCACCCTGAGGTGCGAGCGCAAAGCGCGAGCCTCGAAGGGTCAGACACGAGGCGACGCTACACTTGCTCGACGGCGAGAATTTCGGGAACGTCCGAGCGGACGGTTTGTTCGATTGCGGATTTCAACGTGGCGTTCGCCATCGCGCAACCGCCGCATGCGCCGAGCATCTGCACGAACGCAACCCCGTCTTCGATCTTGACGAGCCATACTTCCCCGCCGTCCATCGCGATGGCGGGCCGCACTTTGTCGATCGAAGCGTTGACGCGTTCTTCGAGCGTCACCTATTGCCCGTAGCGTTTCATCAGTTCGCGCATGCGGCCGGACATCGCAACCGCATCGTCCCAGTGGCGCTGCCACATATTCCGTCCGAAGATCAGTCCGACGCAGCCGGCTTCCATTGCGATTTGCGCTTTATGCAGGGTGTCGTCGTCGCCCATCTTGCTGCCGCCCGACACGAGGACCAGCGAGCGACCGGCCGAGCGAACGACCTTTTCCAAACCCTTCTCGTCTGAAAGCTCGAGCGTATTGTACGGTTTCGGCATCTTCTCGGCCGTAGCCGCATCCCACTTCGGAACGTTGAGCTTGATGATGTCGGCGCCCATTTCGCAAGCGACGCGCGCCGCGTAATCCACGGCGTAGAGTGAATCGATTCCACCTTTGGCCTTGATCGCCGAGCCGCGCGGATACGCCCAAATAATCAGGGGCATGCCGTAACGTTCGCATTCGCGGCGCACTTCGTTGCATTGCGCGATATCGACGTCTTGCGCCGGACTGCCGACGTACAGGGTATAGCCCACGCCGTCGGCCCCAAGCCGCACTGCGTCTTCCACGGACGACGTCAGAGAGCTGAACGATTCATCGTCGTTCGGAACGTTCGTTTTGCCGTTCACCTTCAAAACGAGTGGAACTTTGCCGGCGTAGTGCTTGAGATACTTCTCGGCCAGGCCGATATGCATCGCAACGCCCGAGAAATTTCCCTCAACCGCCAAACGGAAGATCCAATCGGTGTCGATCGAATCGGGATTGTCAAAAAAGTCGATCGGACCGTGTTCGAGTCCTTGATCGATCGGCAGCATCATCAACGTTCCGTTCGCAGGGCCGTGCTCGTACATCAAACGATGCAGCCGCACGCGCTTTCCCGTGGACAGGTTGAGATCGTCGAACGTCGGACGGCGGACGCTGGTCAACATGGCAATGCTCCTCGGTGGGTCACCGGAGGCCGTTCCGCACCCTCCGACCCGGCCCCTACAGAGCCGCTGCGTATCCCAAAGCGCTGAGCGCGAGCGTCGTTGCAAACAGGACTGCGCCGCGGCCCGCGATTTCAGCCTGCGCATCGCGTTCGCCCGCGGTTGCGGCCGGCAGGCGTCGGAGCAGCCGGAACGCGGGCAGCGCGGCGCATGCTACGGCAATGAGAAAAGCGAGCGGCGCACCCGCGAACCGCGCGCTCGCCGCGCATATGAAAAGGAAGGCGAGGGCAAGCGTAGCGAGCCGCGCGGCGTTCTCATAACCATAGCGCACCACGAGGTTGCGCTTTCCGGACGCGCGATCGGAGTCGCGATCGGGAATCTCCACGCAAATCATCATGGCGAACATCGCGCAGGCTGCCGGTAGGGTGCTGACGATTGCGAGCGCGTCGAGCGACGCGGTTTGCGCAGCGAACGCCAGGAGCGGCACCAAGATCCCGACGACGAGCGTCGTGTTGATTTCGCCGAAGCCGCTGGCGGTCAAGCGCAACGGCGGCGCGGAGTACCACCATGCCAGCGCTGCCACCGCGAGCGCACACGCACCCGCCATTGGATTGTCGTTGACGAAGAGTACGGCGATGCCCGCGAAGCCGGTCGCCGCAGTCGTCAGTGCGGCGATCAGCGCGACGCGGGGCGGCAGAACTCCCTCGGGAAGGACGCCGCTTCCACCTGAGAACGCCGTACGATCCGACAATCGATCGCCGTCGCGATCGAAATATTCATTGGCGTAATGCGTCATCAACTGAAATGCAGTGACGATCCACTGCGATACGATCCAGCCCAGCACTGAGAACGCATGGCGCTCGTAGACGGCGACGAGCGTCCCTAAAGCCACGCCGGCGAACCCTCCGAACAGAAACTGTACGCGCGAGAGTCGAACCAACGCAGCCAGCGTGCCGACGGTAGCCACGTCGCAGGGGTGCGCCGCAAGTCCAGAAAATTCCGTCCCGCGTGAACGTCGGGTTTGTCGGCATTGGGGCGATGGGAGAGCCGATGGCCCGATGCGTGAAGCGCGCCGGTTACACGGTCACGGCATGCGCGCACCGCAACCGAGCGCCGCTCGAGCGGTTGATGGTTGACGGCGTCGATGCCGTTGCGGATCCGGCGGCAGTGGCAGCGGTGAGCGACGTCGTCATCACGTGCGTTCCCGACGCCCCGCAGGTAGAAGAGGCGATTTTCGGCGGTCGCGGCTTGCTCGCCGGCGCTCGTCCGCAGACGACCTTCATCGATATGTCGACCATCTCGCCGGTGGCGACGCGTTCGATCGCCGAGCGTCTGTCCGCCGCCGGCCACGAGTTTCTCGATGCGCCCGTCAGCGGGGGTCCGGCGCGCGCCGCCGGCGGCAGCCTCACGATCATGGCCGGGGCCGAACCGGATGCGTTCGAACGTACGCGCCCGATCTTGGCGAGCATGGGCACCCCGTACCACGTGGGAACGGTCGGCATGGGGGAAACGGTCAAGCTCGTGAACCAACTTCTGATCGCCAGCATCATGATTGCCAACGCCGAGGCCCTCACGTTTGCCAAGAAAGCCGGGGCGGACGTCGAGGTCGTTCGTAAAGTTATCGCAACGGCGACGGGGGCCAACTACCTGCTGGAAAACTGGTTGCCCAAAACCTGGCTGGCCGGAACGTTTGAGGGCGGATTCGCACTCGATCTCTTGAGAAAAGACCTCAACGCCGCGCTCGAAGCCGCGCGGGCCATGAAGCTGGCGATGCCGGCCTCGGCTCTTGCCTATCAACTCTATACCGCCCAATCAGCGGAAGGAGACGGGGCGCGTGATTACACCGCCGTCGCAAGATTTTATGAACGCATCGCCGGAGAGTAAGGCCCGCGGGACCTTCAACAATCCCGACATCAACAAGAAAATCTTGGTCGTGGACGACGAGTCGGCGATCCTGCAGACCTTGCGCTTCAATCTCGAGCGGAGCGGCTACACCGTCTGCACGGCCAGCGACGGCCGGGCGGCCATCGCAATGGCGGCCCGCGAGCAGCCCGATCTGATCGTCCTCGACATCATGCTTCCGGTGCTGGACGGTATCGAAGCGTGCAAAGAGATTCGCAAGAACAGCTCCGTGCCGATCATCATGCTGACCGCAAAAGACCAAGAGATCGACAAAGTGCTGGCACTCGAGCTCGGCGCGGACGACTACGTCACAAAGCCGTTTGCGCTGCACGAATTCTTGGCGCGCGTGAAGGCCCGTCTACGCCGCCAGCAGCCGCTCACCATGCAATCCCGCGATGAAGCAATTCATTTGGGCGAAATCATGCTCGACCCGGGTCGCCAGCTGTTGACGGTTCGCGCAAAAGAGGTGTCGCTCGCACCCAAAGAGTTTGCGCTGTTGCACGTGCTCATGGAAAATCATGGGCGCGTCGTAACCCGGCAAACGCTGCTCGACAAAGTTTGGGGCTACGACTTCGAAGGCGAGCAGCAGACCGTCAGCGTGCACATTCGATGGCTGCGTGAAAAAATAGAAGTCGACTCGCGCAATCCCCGCCACATCATCACCGTGCGCAGCCGCGGCTACATGTTCAAGGAATAGTGCCCCTCGCCGAGTCCGTAGCGCTCGTGGCCGTTGCGCTGCTCGGCGGTGCGTTGGCCGGTTTTTTCATTCGACGCGGCAACGCTGAAGTAAGCGAACCTCTCGCGCAGCAACCGGTGGCAACCATAACGGTCGATCGGTTCGATCGGCTGGTCCGCGCCCTTCCTTTGGGCGTCATCATGCTGGATCGCGATTCTCGCATCACGTTCGCCAATCGCGCGGCCGCTTCGATCTTCGGCTTCGCCGTCGAGCGGGCGTTCGGCCATCACGTCATCGAAGTCGTCCCATCGATCGAGCTGGAACACCGCGTCACCGACGCGCTCGGCGGCGAGTCTTCGATGGGTCCGCTCATCGTCACCGGGAAAGCGGGCAACCGCACGTATGCGATCTCGGCCTATCCGTTGACCGACGGTGCGAAAGAGTCCGACGACGTCACGATCGGCGCGCTCGTTCTTGCGGAAGACCAAACGGAGCTGCTCGCCATGGAGCGGGCTCGTCAAGAATTTCTCTCCAACGTCTCGCACGAGCTGCGCACGCCGCTCTCTTCCATCAAGCTGATGCTCGAGACCGTCAACGACAGCCCCGACGACGAAGTCCGCGATCTCTTCTTACCGCAAGCGCTGGCGCAAGTCGATCGCTTGGCGTCGTTGGTGCGCAAGCTCTTGGAAGAAGCCCGCGCGATGGGAGGGCGGCTTTCGCTCAAATACGAGCGCGCTTCATTTTCCGCGGTCGTCAAACCGATTGTCGCAAGCTTCGAACAAGCGGCCGCCGGCAAGGGCGTGGAATTGCGTTTGCAGTCCGCTACCGACGCGACCGTGGACTTGGACCGCGACCGCTTCTCGCAAGTCTTGGTGAATTTGATCGACAACGGGTTGCGATACACGCAACCGGGCGGTTCGGTGACCGTTACCACGGAAGCCGACGAACAATGGGCAATTCTCCGCGTCGTCGACACCGGCATCGGCATCCCATATCGAGACTTGCCGCACATCTTCGAGCGCTTCTACGTCGTCGATCGTTCGCGCGCGCGCGAAGTAAGCGGCGAAGGTTTGGGACTTTCGATCGTCAAGCAAATCGTCGAAGCGCATCATGGCACGATCACCGCCGAGTCGTTGCTCGGTAGCGGAACGAAGTTTACGTGTCGCATTCCGCGACGCGCACCGCACGATCTTACTTAAGGCTTCTTAATGACGACTTAAGGCAGGCTTAGAGCGCGCCTGTGTACCATGTACGGACTTGTGATTGCGACTCGTCCGAGCCGTGCCTCCCTGAATGAAAGCGTAGCAAAAGCGGTACTCTTGTCCGCTTGTATCGTGGTGGTTGCCGCGATGGGGGCGCTGCTGTTCTATCTCGCGATCGAGGGCACGCGGCTGATTTTCGCGGATCACATCAACCCGTTCGTCTTTCTCTTTCACACGACGTTCGATCCGGATAGCCGCGAGCCCGGAGCGTTCGTTTTCATCGCGGGTTCGATCTTCGTTACGCTGTTTGCAATTTGCGTGGGCGGCCCGTTCGGGGTCGCGGTTGGGATCTTTTTCTCCGAATTGGCACCGCCGCGCGTTTCCGCACTGATCAAGCCCGCAATCGAAGTGCTCGTCGGGATTCCGTCGGTGGTCTATGGTTGGCTCGGGCTAACGCTGCTGGCACCGCTGGTGCGCACGTATCTCGGGAGCCAAACCGGCTTCGGTTTACTGACCGCCGGGGTTGTTCTGTCCGTGATGATCCTCCCGACGGTCATTTCGCTTTCCGAAGACGCGTTGGCCGCCGTGCAAACGCCTTTAAAGGAAGGCTCGATGGCGCTGGGCGCGACGCGCTGGCAGACCATCTACCGCGTCATTCTTCCGGCGGCGCGCAGCGGCCTCACCGTCGCGGTAATTCTGGGCATTGCGCGCGCCATCGGCGAGGCGCTCGCCGTGCAGATGGTGATCGGCAATAGCGCGGTCCTGCCGCGCGGCCTGCTCAACCCGACGGCGACCCTGACAACCGAAATCGTCACCGACATGGGAAGCGCGCAACCGGGCACGATTTTGCAACATGCACTCTTTTCGATGGCGTTCTTGCTGCTGTTGATCGCGATGGCACTAATCGTTTTCGTCCGCGTGGCCTTGAGGCGTCAGGTATGACGGCCGCCGCGCACCCCGCGAGGTTCCGAACCTCGCAAAGTATTGCGGCGCAGCGCCGCTTCGCGGACCGTCTCGCCACCGTGATTTTGTGGGGTTGCGCGCTTGCAATCGTCGTGTTGCTGGCGTTTTTCGTCGGCTATATCTTGTATCTCGGCCTGCCCACCATCTCGTGGCATTTTCTCACGGCGCCGCCCAGCGAAGTGGAAGCCGGCGGCGGCATCGGTCCGGAGATCTTCAACTCGTTCTACATTCTCATCTTGACGTTGATCTTCACGGTGCCGACGGCGATGGCCGCCGGAATCTTCTTGCAAGAATATGCGCGACCCGGCGTGTTCACGACCACCGTGCAGTTCTGCGCCGAATCGCTGGCAACGATTCCGTCGATCGTGATGGGGTTGTTCGGGCTCATCGTTTTCGTATCGCTGCTGCGCTGGCACTTCAGCGCAATCGGCGGGGCGTTGACGTTGACCATCTTGAACTTGCCGGCGCTGATGCGCGTCACGCAAGAAGCGCTTTCCAGCGTCCCTAATGCTTTCCGCGAAGGCTCGATGGCACTCGGAGCCACGCGCTGGCAAACGATCGTGCGGGTGGTGCTGCCGAGCGCGATTCCGCCGCTCACCACGGGAGTGATCCTGATCGCCGGGCGCATTTTTGGTGAAACCGCGGCGTTGATCTACACGGCCGGCGTCAGCGTTTCGCCTGGTAAGAGCGCCTTCGATTGGGGACTTTTTCACCCGGCCGAGACCCTGTCGGTGCATCTTTGGTATACGCATTCGGAAGGCCTGATTCCGGACGGCGCCCAAGTCGGAAACGGCACGGCCCTCGTGCTGCTGGTAGTGGTCCTTCTGTTCAACTTCTCGGCACGTATTCTTGGACGCTGGCTGAGCCGGCGCCTCACGGGAGCATAATGATCAGCGCTTCACCGACCGAGCGCACGTCGCAATCGTCGAAGCTTCGCGTTGAAGATTTGAACGTCTACTACGGCGACTTTCACGCGATCAAGCACGCGAATCTCGTCGTTCCGGAAAACATCGTGACGGCCCTGATCGGCCCCTCGGGCTGCGGGAAGTCGACGTTCATCCGCGCGCTGAACCGGATGCACGATCTGACGCCGGGCGTGCGCGTCGAGGGCACCGTCGTCTTAGACGAAACCAACATCTACGAGGCCGACCTCGATCCGGTAACCTTGCGACATCGCATCGGGATGGTGTTTCAACGCCCGAACCCGTTTCCGAAGTCCATTTACGAAAACGTCGTCTACGGTCCGAAAATTCACGGCCTACGCAGCCGCAAGTCGCTGTTGGAGATCGCGGAGCGCAGCCTGCGTAACGCCGCACTTTGGGACGAAGTGAAGGATCGACTGCATCAGTCCGCGCTGGGGCTATCGGGGGGACAACAGCAACGTCTGTGCATCGCACGCGTGCTGGCGGTCGAACCCGAAGTCATTCTGATGGACGAGCCGGCTTCGGCCTTGGACCCGATCGCGACCTCGAAAATCGAAGATTTGATCGGTGAATTGAAGAAGACGTACACGGTCGTCATCGTGACGCACTCGATGCAGCAAGCCGCCCGCATCTCCGACTACACGGCGTTCTTCTTGTTGGGTGACCTCGTGGAGGTAGGAAAGACCTCCGACATCTTCACGAAGCCGAAAGATAAGCGGACGGAAGACTACATCACGGGACGCTACGGGTAGCCTTTAAGATATCCTTAAGTGGTTCTTAATGCTTCCACATTACACTGTGGGCGACACTTTTCGCTCAATCTAGTAAAGGACAGTTGATAGTGCCAAGTATGGCAACGCGCCTTATGATGTGCGCGTCGGTTCTGATGTTATGCAGCATGGGGAAGGCCGCCGCGCAAATGTCGCCGAGCCCCTCGCCGGCTCCCTCCGCCGAAGCACCGGCGGCTGCTACCCCGGCGCCGGCGCCCAAGCCCGCGCACACCGCATCGCCGTTGAACTACGGCGGCTACGTGCGCTCCTTCTATTTCACGCGCACCAACACGAACCCAAATCCCGCGAAGCTGAACCAACCCAACGCCGCCGCATGGCAGAACGGGGTGAAGCTGCACGCCGATTACACGTTCGCGGGCACGCCGTGGAACGTCGGGCTGTCATATTTCGCGGCTACGGCGTTTGGCGCCAACGGCACGACCCCCGGCTTCAACGCCCGCATCGACAACACGTTGCCTGGCTACGATCTCGCGACGTTGGGCGAAATGTACATCCAGTACCACAACAACGTATTCTTCGGACAGACGGGTAAGTTCCAAGTCAACGCGCCTTGGCTCGGACCGTCGGACTCGCGCGTCAAACCCGTGCTCTTTCAGGGTACTTGGCTATCCGCACATTTGACGCCGTCCTTCAATATGTCGGTGTATTACCTGGCTCGCTTCCAGTCGCGCGTCAGCTCTGCGTTCAACTCGAACACGCTGCTGACCAGTGCGAACAGCGGGTACCCGTATCCGGGATGTAAGGTTCCTTACGTCAACCCGTTCACGAACGCGCCCGCGTTCGCGACCGATCCGGGCGACCCGTGCAACACGTTCCGCACCACGTCGGGCGTGCTGGCCATGGACTTGAACCAGCACATGGGCCAAAATCTCGTGGTCGATGTTTGGAACTACACGGTCTACGATCTCGCCAGCATGCTGTACGGTACGGTGACGTACAATTACGCGCCGAAGTCCTTCGCTAAGCCGTTCATGGCGTTCCAGTACGTCGCCGAGAACAACGTCGGCAAGAGCTGGCTTGGTCTCGTGCACAATCACACATACGGCTTCCAGCTGGGCTCGAACCTCGTGGTTCCGACCGTCCAGTGGGCCTTCAGCTTGGATTCCAATCCGTACCAAACGTACGTAACCAACAACTGCGCGAGCTTCGTTCCGGGCGGCGTCTACGGCGCCGTGAAGGGCGCCGCGGTGGCGGGCCAGGCGGGCTTCAACTACTGCTACGGCGGTAGCGTCGCATCGCCGTACACCAATTCATACGCAACCGATCCGCTCTACACGACCTCGATCTCGCAGGGCGAAGCGGACACCGGCTTGCCGGGTACGTCGTACAAACTCGCGGTGACCGGGGGAACCAACAACAAGCGCCTCCGCGTTATCGTGAGCGACGCGTATTACGACTACACGCTTCCGGGGCAGTTGCCGAACGTGCGCAAGGAATTCGACGCGGATGCAACGTGGTTCTTCAATCCGGTTCGTCCCGGACCGTACCACGGATTGTCCTTCCGCGAACGGTACGCCGATCGCACGACGTCAAACACCTCGAACAGCGACTTCAAGTACAATCGCAGTCAACTCGAGTACGATTTCTAAATAGCCATTATCTTACGTTCCTCTTTGGGAAGGACTGAAATGATCAAGCAAATCGCCGCGGCAGCGATTTTAGCGCTCGGAGCATCGTTGCCGATGGCGGCGAACGCCGACGTGAATCTCACGGCGGCCGGATCCACGGCGCTGCTTCCGCTCGTGAAAGAATCCGCGCAAAGCTATCAAGAGAAGCATCCGGACGTGAAGATCTCCGTCTCGGGCGGCGGCTCGTACGTCGGCATCGCGCAAGCGATGTCGAAAGCCGTCGACATCGGGGATTCCGACGTGATCGCAGCCGGTAACAGCGGGCTCAAAGATCACAAGGTTGCGGTGGTGGCGTTTGCCGTCATCGCGAATCCGGATTCCGGCGTCACCGCGTTGACGCAAAAACAAATCAGCGGAATTTTCGCCGGGAAGATCACCAATTGGAAGGACGTCGGCGGGAAAGACGCCGCGATCGTTCCGATCAACCGGCCCCGTTCGTCGGGAACGCGCGCCGTCTTCACGATGACGATGATGGGCGCGAGTAAGGTTTCCGAAAGCAGCCTGGTCGAAGATTCGTCCGGTACGGTCGTCAAGACGGTCGGGAGTACGCCGGGTTCCATCTCGTACGTCGCATTGGCGTACACGAAGGCTGCACCGGTGACCATCATCAAGGTGAACGGAGTCGATCCGTCCGACGACAACATTCGGACCGGCAAATATCCGATCTGGTCGTACGAGCACATGTTCACCCACGCCGGCAGTCCGAAAGAAGCCGAAGACTTCATCAACTACGTCGCTTCGAACAAGGAGACGCTCGAGAAGCTCGGCTATCTCGAAGTCGCGTCGATGAAAATCTCGGAACAGAATCGCTGACCGGCGGTTCCTTGGAACGGCGAACGGTCCCGGGTCTCCCGGGACCGTTTCTTTTTGCGGAGAATACCCCGCGCCGATGACGGCGATGCAGGCGTTGAGAAAAATCGCTCCGGAGCCTGGCTTCGTGTTGCAAGAAGTGCCGGTGCCCGAAATCGGCGCATCCGACGTACTCATTCGCGTGGAGAAGGCGGGCGTCTGCGGAACCGACCAGCACATCTACTCGTGGGACCGCTGGGCCGAGCATCGCATCCATCCGCCGGTTACCATCGGCCACGAATTCATGGGGAAGGTGGCCGCCATCGGACCGGCCGTGCGCTCCGTCCGCGTCGGCGATCGCGTCTCCGCCGAAGGACACATCGCGTGCGGCGTGTGCCTGTTGTGCCGCACCGGCGAAGCGCACATTTGCGAGCACGTCGAGATCATCGGCGTCGATCGCGATGGCTCGTTCGCGGATTACATCGCGATGCCGGAGGGCAACGTCTGGCCGTTGGACCCCGGCATCCCCGACCAGTACGCCGCGGTGTTCGATCCGCTCGGGAATGCGGTGCACACCGTCATGGCCGCGGGCGTCAGTACGAAAAGCGTGGCGATTACGGGCGTCGGATCGATCGGATTGATGGCGATTCCGGTCGCGCGCGCCGCGGGCGCGGCCTCGGTGTTCGCGATCGACGTCAATCCGGCAAAACTCGAGCTGGCCGCGCGTGTGGGTGCCGACGCGACGTTTTCTGCTACGGACCCCGGGCTGGTCGATGAAATTCTCGAGCGAACGAACGGCGACGGCGTGGACGTCTTGCTGGAGATGTCCGGCAGTGGATCGGCGATCGACTTGGGACTTTCGCTGGTGCGTAACGGCGGGCGCGCGGCGCTGCTGGGCATTCCGAGCGACAACGTGAACATCAACTTAGCCGAGCGCATCATTTTCAAAGGCCTCACCGTGCTCGGCATCAACGGCCGGCGCATGTTCGAGACGTGGTATCAAACGCAGGCGCTCGTGAAAACGGGCCGCGTCGATTTGCGCCCGATCATCACCCACATTCTTCCCTTTCGCGATTTCGACCGCGCCTTCGCGCTGATGCGCTCGGGCGAAGCGGCCAAAATCGTCCTCGACTTGAAAGGCGACCTTGCACCATGAACGCGCAATTCGAAACGCGTTTGAAAAGCGATCTCGACAAACTGAAAGCTGCGGGAACTTACAAACATCTGCGTCATCTGACCTCTCCCATGTCGGCGGAAGTCGACATGGAGGAGGCCGGCCACGTCATCGTCTTGTCGAGCAACAATTATCTCGGCCTTTCCGATCAGCCCGAAGTCGTCCAGGCAGGCGTCGAGGGCCTCCGCAAATATGGTGCCGGAACGGCCTCGGTGCGCTTTATTTGCGGAACGTTCGATATTCACCGGACGCTCGAAGACCGGATCGCCCGATTTTTGCACACGGAAGCGTCGCTCACGTACGTCTCGTGCTGGACGGCTAACACCGGTTTGATTCCGACGATCGCGGAAGAAGGTTCCACGATCATTTCGGATGAGCTGAATCACGCCTCGATTATCGACGGCTGCCGTTTGGCGACGAAGGCAAAGCGCGAGCGCTACAAACACGGCGACATGAACGAGCTCGAATCGAAGCTGAAAGCCGCGCAAGGTACGTTTCCGATTGCGATCATCACCGACGGCGTGTTCTCGATGGAAGGCAGCCTCGCAAAACTTCCGGAGATCGTTGCGCTCGCGCAGCGCTACGGTGCAATCACGATCGTGGACGATAGCCACGGCACCGGCGTGATGGGCAAAACCGGACGCGGCACGATCGAGCACTTCGGGCTCGAGGGAAAGATCGACATCATCACGGGGACGCTCGGGAAGGCGCTCGGGGGAGCCGCCGGCGGCTTCGTGGCCGGAAGTCAGGCGCTCATCGAAACGCTCATCCAGCGCTCGCGTCCGCAGCTATTTTCCAACGCGCTTCCCGCAACGGTCGCGGAAAGCGCGCTGGCG
>JAFAIW010000277.1 GCA_019236495.1 Vulcanimicrobiota bacterium
GGCAACGTCGAGCGGTACGGCGAGGTGCTGAGCGGGCTTATCGTCGCAGCGGTCGGGCTGTATCAGCTGTTCGGCTAGCGGGTCGTACGAGCGAAAATCGCGCTCGAAATCGCAAAGACGATGATTCCGTACGCGAACATCGGCACCACGTCGTGCCACAACTCGCCAAGGCCGGCGCCGCGCAAAACGATGCCGCGCAGAATGTCGACCTCATAGGTCAGCGGCAGCGCGTACGAGATGGCTTGCATCACGGGCGGCATCAGCGAGCGCTCGAAAATCGTGCCCGAAAGCAATACCGACGGAAGCAAGATGAAAAGCGCCGATTGCGTGGCCTGAATCTGATTCTGCGCGAACGAAGAGACTAACAGGCCGAGGCCGAGCGCACTCAAGAGAAAGCCGCTCGAGAGCACGGCCAGCAACAGAACGTTCCCGACGATGGGTACGCCGAAGACGAACCGCATCGTCAAGAGCACGCAGCAAAACATTACGCCCGCCAAAATTCCGTAGGGCAAGAGCTTGCCGAGCATCAAGCCGGCCGAGCCGATCGGCGTGACCAGCAGTTGATCGATCGTGCCCCGCTCGCGTTCTCCGACGATGGCCAGCGCAGTGAGAATCACCGTGATGTTTTGCAGCACGAGGCCGATGAGCCCGGGCACGAAGAAATTCGCGCTGCGCATCGACGGGTTGAACAGGACGAAGGGCCGCACTTCGAAGGACGGCGGCCGCACGACCGTTACGTCGCGAAGCGCGACGCCCGAGAAGGCCGAGGCCGATCCATACGCGACCTGCGCGATCGCCGAGTCGGAGCCGTCGACGAGCACGCCGACTGCCGGACGGCGGCCAGCCAGAACGTCCGCCGTGAAGTTTTCCGGAACGTCGAAGCCGACGCGCGCGCGCCCGGCGACGATTTCATCGCGCAATGCTTTGCGGCTGTTGACGAAAAACAGAACGTCGAACGTTCGCGAGCCGCCGATCGCGTCGACGAACGCGTGAGCGCCGCGTCCTCGATCGCCGAGATAAACGGCGGCCGGAACGTGCTCCACGGTCGTGTTGATCGCATATCCGAGCAGAAGGAGCTGAAAAATCGGGATGATGAGGATGAAGCGCAGGGTGACCGGATCGCGAACGATGTGGCGAATTTCCTTGTAGAACACCGCATCGAAGCCGCGCAGACTCCAAATAGACCTCATGCGTTGCGCGCTCGAGTCAAGGCAACGAATGCGTCTTCGAGCGAGGGACGAATCGGAGAGACGCGCGATGCGTCTACTCCAACTTGGCGAGCTAGCTCTTGCGGTGTCAACGATGCATCGACCACGACGTGAATGTCGCGGCCGAAGATCGTCGCGTCGACCAGCTTCGGCACGTCGTGAACCTTGCGAAAGACCTCCATGACGTCGTCGGTGGCGATTGCAAACCGGACGGTTCCGTCAGGGTTCACTGCCCGCAGCGCGCAGATCTCGTCGGGAGGGCCGCTGGCCAGAAGTTTCCCCTCGAATATATAGGCGAGTGAGGAGCAGCGTTCGGCCTCGTCCATGTAATGCGTGGTAACGAAAAACGTTTTCCCTTCCGCGGTCAACCGGAAGAGCAAGTCCCATAGGTCTCGGCGCGCGACGGGATCGATTCCCGCGGTGGGCTCGTCGAGAAAGACGACCGGAGGATTATGGATCAACGCGGCGGCCAGTGCGAGGCGCCGCTGCCATCCGCCGGAGAGATCTCCGCCGCGATACGTGCGATACGGGCCGATCCCGACGATGTCGATCACGGTTTGCTTGCGCTTCTGCGCGGCCGCTCCGAGTCCGTACGCACGTGCGTAGAACTCCAGGTTTTCATCGACGCTCAGATCGCGGTACAGTGCGAAGCCTTGGGCCATATAGCCGATCGAACGCCGGACGTCGTCCGCATCGGTCTCGACGTCGTAGCCGGCGACGCTCGCCTTCCCTGCATTGGGACGAACGAGTCCGCAGAGCATTTTGATGGTCGTCGATTTTCCGCTGCCGTTCGGTCCGAGAAAACCGAAGACGCTTCCGGCGCGCACGCTCAAAGAAACGCGGTCGACGACCTCGCGGTTGCCGTAGCGCTTGGTCAAGCCGTCAAGGACGATCGCATCGCCTTTCAAGGTAATGGTACCGTCACCGTCGTGCCGTCCAGCAGATCGTGGTGCGGATCGTGAATGCGAACCTTGATTCCATAGACGAGCTGTGCGCGTTCGTCGGCGGTTTCGACGTTTTGCGGGGTGAATTGCGCGGAGCGATCTTGCGACTCGACGGTGCCGTTGTACGACGCGCCCCCCGCGTCGGACGTAATACGAAGATTCGTCCCGGGCCGCAGCCGAGCGAGATCGCGCTGCGATGCGTAGATATAGACGTACGGATCGGCAAAGGTGTCGATAATCGCCGCCTGTTGATTTTGCGCGAGCAAGTCGCCCGGGTGCAGGTTGAAACTCTCGACGACGCCGTCGGCCGGTGCGACGATTTCGGTTTCGTCGAGACGGGTGCGAGCGTAGGCTTGTGCGGCGCGAGCTACGTCGAGCGCGGCTTGCGCTTGCGCGATCTCTTCGGCCCTCGGGCCGTTGCGCACGGTGGCGTACCCCGCCGCTTGTGCGGCCGCGTTGGCGCCGGCGGCGGCGCGTTCGCCGGGCAGCTGAGCTTGCACCAAGGCCGCATACTGCGCGCGCTCGCTCTCGACGCGCTGCAGCGCTTGATCGTATGTCGATTGCGCTTCATCGAGATCGCGCCGCGGAACGTCGCCGCTGGCTTGCAAGTTGCGCGCGCGTCGCAAATTGACCGACGCGAGTTGCAGAGCCGCCTCGGCTTCGCGAACTGCGGCGGCTTGGGCCGCGGTCTGATGTGGGCTTTGCAGCACGGCTTGGCGATATTGCGCCTCGGCCTGCGTGCTCTGAGCACGCGCTTTCGCAACGTCGGATGCGATGTTCCCGTTCGTCAACTCGCGCAGGCGCTGGGCGGCTTGTGCGGTCTGCGCGCGGGCCTGATCGTACTGCGCGCGGAGCGGCGCCGCATCGAGTCGAAGCAGAACGGTACCGCGCGTGACCCGACGGCCCACGGCGGTATCGATTTCGACGACGCGGCCGCCCGTTTGGCTGCCGACGGCGATCGATTCGGTTTGTACGGTCCCGCTATATCCGGGGGAATGGGCGCTGCATGCCGACGCCGCACAGAGCGCGAGCGCGGCAGCGCAGCGTATCCAGCCCTTGCCATTTCGGGATATCTCGGCCGCCGACCCAATGTTAGGCTCACATAATGGACCAAACTCTCGCCCCGCCAAATTCGCAAGCGGAACCGGTCGAACTAACATACGCCGACGGCAACCCGCACGACCGCGTTCAATTTTTCGATGCAAAACTGATCCTCAAACCCGATCGATTCGATTCGATGCGCGGCTTTAGTTCGTTCAACGAACTCGTGGGAGAAGCCGCTGCAAAAGTCTCGAAGGTCAAGTACAACGCGTTCGACCTCAGAGCGGCCAGGCCTCGGATTCGCGAGGTGATGTTTCTCGATACGGCGGACTTCCGTCTTTACAACAATTCCTTTATCTTGCGCCGCCGAACTGCGTATCAAGACGGCTTTCCGATCGAAGATCCGGAGATCGTCTTCAAATTTAGAAATACCGACCGTGCAAAAGCCGCGGCCGTCGACGTGCGCCCGAAGATCGCCGGGCCCTATCGCGTCAAGTTCAAATCGGAAGCACTTCCGCTCAAAGATCAGACCGGCGGATTCCGCTTGCTCTTTTCGCACAACTGCATTTTTCCGCTCAGCTCGGTGCACGAAGCGGACCGTACGAATTTGCGTACGATCGGGCGCGTGCTCCCCGCAGTCGCGGGATTGATCGGAACGGCCGAGGG
Organism: Vulcanimicrobiota bacterium; assembly: GCA_019236495.1. Taxonomy (GTDB): domain Bacteria; phylum Vulcanimicrobiota; class Vulcanimicrobiia; order Vulcanimicrobiales; family Vulcanimicrobiaceae; genus JAFAIW01. The sequence continues at coordinate 3,860 of JAFAIW010000277.1, forward strand.
TCGCGTGCAACTCGTCAACTCGACGCTGGTCGAAGAGGTGTTGCTCGATCTCGGCATGCTCGACTTCGGAAAAGGCGTCGTCTCGAAATGCAACATCTCTCTTTGGCGCGCCCTTGCGACGCACGAAGTGATGTGCGGCGAATTTGCCTATCAAACGAAGTTCGATCGCACAGAAGACGTTCACGAACTCGTCAAGCAGCGTGTCGAGGAGTTGTTCATTCGCCTACAGCAACTCGCCGCCGGATGGCTGTTGCTCGGCACGACCAAGACGGGGCTGGTGTACCGGCAGCTTGGAAGCGCGCCGACCAGCAATGAGTGACGCGCCGGCGGCCGTCGCCGGCGCTCACCCGAGCGTGAAGCCGTCGCTAGGCGAAACCTTTGTGACGTTTCTGATCATCGGCGCGACGAGCTTCGGCGGCGGCGTCGTCGCGTATTTGCGCAATAGCCTCGTCAAGCAAAAGCGCTGGTTCAGCGATGCCGAGTTTTTGGAAATCGTTTCGATCAGCAATACCCTGCCGGGGTTGAACGCGACCAACGTGGCAATCCTCGCGGGAGATCGCCTGCGCGGCGCGGCCGGCGCGACGGCGGCCGTCACCGCCATGTGCTTGCCGGCCTTCGTTTTCATGACCGTCGCCGGCATCATCTACGGCGAAACCGGCGGCCGCCCGTTGACCAGTGCGATTTTGCGCGGCGTCGCGGCGGCTGCGGTCGGCCTCTTGGCGGCGACCTGGTATCAGATCGGCAAAAAGTCGGTCAAAGGATTTTACGACGTGCTCATCATTCTAATGGCGACGTTTGCGATCAGCCACTACCACTTGTCGGTTCCGATCGTGCTCCTTGCGGTAGGCGCGCTTTCGATTTTCATTCATCGGCCCCGGCCACCAGCGGCGGCGCCCGAAGAGGAGCAAACGTGGATCAAATCCCTGCAATAGCCCGCGTCTTCGCGTACTTGTCGTTACTCACCGTCGGCGGCGGAATGGCGGCGTTTCCGGAGATGAAGCGCCTCGTCGTCGACGTGCATCACTGGTTGACGGACGAACAACTCGTTCACATTTATAGCGTCGGGCAGCTCTCTCCGGGACCAAACATGATGATGGTGGCGGAAGTCGGCGAACGCGTAGCGTTTATTCCCGGCGCGATCGTTGCGGCGTTGGCGTTCTTCGTGCCCACGGGCTTACTCACGTTCGGCGTAGGCCGCATTTGGAATCGCTTGGCGAATTGGCCGTGGCGTGCCGCCATTCAAACCGGGCTCGGGCCGGTCGCGATCGGCCTTGCAGTCGGCGGGTTGATCATCTTCGCGCGCGGAGCCATCTTCGGCTGGGTGACGGCGGGCTTGGCGTTGCTGGTTTTCATTGCGTCGATGCGCACCAGCATCAATCCGGCGCTCTTGATCTTCTTCGGCGGCTTGGTCGGCGCGATCGCACTACGCTAAGAGGATTGAAATTTCAATAACTCGAGGCCGCGCCCGTGCGCATCGATTGATACCCGCGCGATAGCTACGCGACGCGCCTGTCGGCACGCGTGGGGATCGCTCCGGTTTCGGCGCGGACGGGCACGCGAACCGAAGGCGCGACGATCGGACGGCGGACCATCAACAAAGGCAAAAACGCCGCCAGCGTGGTCGCGATCGCAAAGAACTGCGTGGTGTTCAGCGCGGCGAGATTGGAGGCTTGAGCGGCAACCAGGTGGCTCAATTGAGCGGCTGGTTGCGTCCCCCGAACGGAACTCCGCAGCACTTCGAAAGCCGTGTTGAAATTGCGATCGAGCAATGTGGCAGCGTAAGCCGAACCGACCGATGCACCGATTTGCTGCATCAATCGCGTGAGGGCGAGTGCCGACGGCACGATCGCACCCTCCAACCCGGCGAGCAACACCACCGTAATCGGAACGAAGACGAACGCTAAACCGATGCCGCCGAGAGCCTGCGTAACGACGAAGGTCCCGAACGTGGCCGTCGTGGTCATCTCGAACGTTTGGAACCATGTCGTGACGCCCATCAAGACGATGCCGGCTGCTCCGACGATCCGTAAGTCGATTCTGTTGCGGGAGACGACCCAAGTCGTCACCGGATAGAGAATCGCCAGCATTCCCGCCCGCACCATCAAGAGCAAGCCCGCCATCGTGGTGGTGAAGTCGAGCGACGTCTGAACGTATTGCGGTTGAATGAAAATCAAGGCGTACATGCTGGCGCCGATCGCAAAGAACACGAGCGAACACGACCATACGTTGCGATCTTTAAAAACGCGCAGTGCCACCGCGGGCGACTTCGTCCCCCACAATTCCCACAGGACGAAACCGCAAAGCGAAACGGCGGAGATCACCGCACACGTCAGGATTGTTGCATCGTCGAACCATCCATTGCGTTCGCCCTCATCGAGGACGTATTGCATCGCCGCCAACCCCACGGCGAGCAAGCCCACGCCGATGCCGTCGATTGGAATCCGTTTGGGAGCTTGCGGATCGCGAACGAAAGCCAGTACCAGCAGCGTCGCGGCAATGCCGGGCAACACGTTGACGAAAAACACCCAACGCCACGTGAGATCGTCGGTCAAGATTCCGCCCAGCGTCGGACCGATGGTTGGACCCATGACGATTGCCAGCGCAAACAGCGACTGACTTTTTCCAAGCTGCTCGGGAGGGAACGTATCGCGAATGATCTGCTGCGCCGGTACCATCAAGCCGCCGCCGAACGCACCTTGCAAGAAACGCAAGGCGATTTCGGTGGTGCTATCGTTGGCTAATCCGCATAGAATCGAGACGACGGTAAATCCCGCGATGGAAACCGCAAAGTAGCGTTTGCGTCCGAGCACGGACTGAATCCACGGCGTCAACGGAATCACGATGACGTTGGCGATGATGTAAGCGGTAATGAACCACGCGCCTTGGTCGGTGGAAGCGCCGAGCGCGCCGTCGATCGACGGAAGCGCAACGTTGACGATCGTCGTGTCCGCGAGTTGCATGACGGCCGCGAGCATGACGGCAGCGACGACGGCGGCGCGACGCACGCCGTATTCGACGACGGTGGACACGAGTGGCCTCCGGTTAGGCGGTAGCGAGCGCGGGCGTTTCGAGCAAGTCGGCGTTCTCATCGGCGATCCGGGCGAAGACGCGCCAGGCGGCGCGTTCGCGGGCGGCCAGGCCAATGAGCGATTCGAGTTCGGCGCCGTGGCGGCCGAGCGCGAAGGCCGCCGAGACGAACCGGCTCCAACGCTCCGGGCCACCCTGCGAAAGCGCGGCTCCGTAGGCGCTGGTCACTTCGGCCGCCTCCGCCCGGAAGGAGGCCGAAATCGTGCCCAGCACGCGCGCGTGGCCGCGAAGGTCGTTGAAGGACCGCCAGGCATCCTGGGTGGAGCTAGACGGCTGAGCTGCGTCTATAGTAAAATACATCTTGTACTATAGAATAGTTCAAAGGATATTTTACTGTCAAGCCATGAGCCCCGAAATTTCTGAAGCCGCCCAAGCTCCACGAACGCACTGGTATCCGGAGCGTGAAGACATTACCATTTACGGGATTTTGGCGGCCCTCAGCGATCCGACGCGTTTGACCATCGTGCGCCAGCTCTCGCAACAGCCCGAGCGCTGCCCGTTCGAGTTTCTCGACATCACCTCGAAACAAAACCTATCGCATCATTTCAAGGTGTTGCGCGAAGCCGGGCTCATCATGGCGCGCTACGAGGGGCGCCAGAAGTATATTTGGTTGCGTCGCGATTTGATCGACGACATGTTTCCGGGTCTGCTCGACGGCGTGCTGCATGCCGTGAAATCGGAACCTTAGCGGCAGTGACCTACACCTGCCCCATGCATCCGGAGGTCACCGCCTCCGCAGCTTCCGCATGCCCGGTTTGCGGCATGGCGCTCGAACCCACGGACGCCGGCGCGCCGGAAGATCGCACCGAGCTGCACGACATGATGCGGCGCTTTTGGATCTCCGCCGCATTGACGTTGCCGGTCGTCGTTTTGGCAATGGCCGCGCGAGCACACTGGCTCGAATTTTTGCTGAGTACGCCGGTGGTGGTGTGGGCCGGCGCCCCATTTTTCGCGCGCGGTTACGAATCGGTCTTGCGCCGTAATCTCAACATGTTCACGCTCATCGCGCTCGGGGTGGGAATTGCGTACGCCTACAGCGTGGTAGCACTCTTCGCTCCGGAAATCTTTCCCGCGGCAATGCAACGTGGTGGTACCGCGGTGTATTTCGAAGCGGCGTCGGTCATAACGACGCTGGTTTTGCTGGGTCAAGTGTTGGAGTTGCGCGCGCGCAGTCAAACGAATGCCGCGATTCGCGGTTTGCTCGACCTGGCGCCGAAAACCGCCCGGCTCGTGCGCGGCGACGGCCACGAAGCGGACGTCGCGATCGAAGACGTCGCGGTGGGAGATTGCGTGCGCGTGCGTCCGGGCGAGCGCGTGCCGGTCGACGGGATCGTGATCGAAGGCGACTCGTCCGTCGACGAATCGGCCATTACGGGCGAACCGATCCCCCTGGAGAAACGCGCCGGCGCGACGGTTACCGGCGGAACGATCAATGGGACGGGAACCCTGCTCGTACGCGCGGAGCGGGTCGCGCGCGATTCTCTGCTCGCGCAGATCGTGGCGCTCGCCGCCGAGGCGAGCCGAAGCCGTGCGCCGATTCAGCGTTTGGCCGATGCCGTCGCGGCATATTTCGTGCCGGTCGTTCTCGTATGTGCCGCAATCGCGTTCGTCGTGTGGTTGACGCTTGGTCCAGCGCCTTCGCTCGCGTATGCGGTCGTGAGTGCGGTCGCGGTTTTGATCGTTGCGTGCCCGTGCGCGCTGGGTCTCGCGACCCCGATGTCGATTACGGTTGCGGCGGGAAAGGGCGCCGGCATGGGCGTGCTTTTTAAGAATGCCGAAGCGATCGAAACGCTGCAACGCATCGATACGCTCGTGTTCGACAAAACCGGCACGCTCACCGAGGGACGCCCCAAACTCGAGCGCGTCGTCGCCCTCGATTCGCACGGCACGGTCGAAGTGCTACGTTTCGCCGGCTCGCTCGAACGCGCGAGCGAACACCCGCTGGCATCCGCAATCGTGCGCGGAGCGGAAGAACGGCACGTCGGTTTCACCCGCGTTACGGAGTTCGCAGCCCTCCCGGGAGCCGGCGTTCGCGGTCGAATCGACGGGCACGACGTCGTGCTCGGAAATGCCGAACTCGCGCAGTCCTGCGGGGCCGACCTCACGGCGACCGCGTCGTACGCGCAGGATGCGCGCGCTGATGGGAAAGTCGTGCTCTATCTCGTCGTCGACGGGAAGGCGATCGCGGTTTTGATCCTCGCCGACGGCATACGCGATACAAGTGCGCCGGCGATTCGCGCGCTCCACGCGGAGGGTGTTCGTGTCGTCATGCTCACCGGCGACCACGAAAGCACGGCGCACGCGGTGGCGCGCCGGCTGGGTATCGATGAAATCGTGGCGGAGGCGGATCCCGTCGAAAAGGCGCTGGTCGTGAAGCGTCTGAAGTCGGAAGGGCGTGTCGTCGCCGTTGCCGGTGACGGAATCAACGACGCCGCGGCGCTCGCGCAAGCCGACGTCGGCATCGCAATGGGAACGGGTAGCGACATCGCGCTCGAGAGCGCGTCGGTTGCTCTGCTCGGCGCCGATCTTCAGAGCATCGTTCGCGCGCGGGCCCTCAGCCGCGCGACCGTGCGCAATATCCGGCAAAATCTTTTCTTCGCCTTCATCTATAATGCGCTCGGAATTCCGATTGCCGCCGGCGTGCTGTACCCGGCGTTCGGCGTCTTGCTCTCGCCGATGATCGCCGCAGCGGCGATGTCGCTCAGCTCCGTTTCGGTCATCGCGAACGCATTGCGCCTGCGCGCGTTTCGCGCTTAGCGCTTCTTTCGGGTGGTCGCCCCCTTTCGAGCGGCTTTCCGCAGCGTGCCGGTCCGTTTTTTCGTTGCCACGGCCTTGCGCGCGGCGGCTTTCGCCGAGCCGGTGCGCTTGCGCGTGGCCGCGCCGGCGCGAGAGTGCTCGCGGCGATTGCGTTGCGGATGCTCGCCAAGATCGCGCCACGAATCCTCGCCGAGTTCGACATCGTAATACTTCGCCGCTTTCTTGATATTCGCGAAGGCGAGCGCTCGATCTTCATCGGACGCTTCGGTAACTTGATCGAAGCGAGCAACCGCGTTGCGCACGTGCCGCGCGTCGGTGAGTGGCTCCTTGCGCTGTTTCGGAAAAGCATAGACGCTTGCCGGCAAGTCGCTGCGCATCGTGAGCCGGCCGGACTTTTCATGGGGCTTCCACGTCGTTCTCATGCGGACGTCGTACCCAGTTTTTGCGAGCTTTTCGGTCGGCGCTTGCTGCGTTAGTGCGTAGCGGCCGCCGGGTACCTTGGCCGCAACTAGAAATCAGAGAGAGGGTACCACGGTGACCGACGAACAGCGCAGTATACGAACGTACGTAAGCGACATGTTGGCTTTGGAGCGGCACGTCCACGTGCCGTTCGAAACCCAAACAAAGTCGCGCGACGTGGCGAAATTCAGTCAAGCCGAAGCATTGGTGCGCCGGCTCGAGGCGACGTCGCAGCAACACGTCGACGAGCTCGACGATCTCTTGGAAGAGTTGGGCGGTCACACCGCGTCGCCCGCGAAGAGCGCCGTGACGCAATTCGAGGGCGCCATTGCGAGTGCGATCGATAGCGTGCGAAAGACGAAGGTTTCAAAAGACCTGCGCGACGACTACACGGCCCTCGCCCTTTGCGCGGCCGGATACACCATGTTGCATGCGACGGCAACCGCGCTCGGCGAATCTTCGGTTGCGGAAGTTGCGGAAGATCATTTGCGAGATTACGCGCAGCTGATCGTCGAAATCGGTCAGGCGTTGCCCGGGGTCGTCATTGCGGAGCTCGGCGAAATCGGGCTCAGCGTCGATCCCGTGATGGCCGAACCCGCAAGACGCGCCGTCGAACACGCCTGGCGCGGTGCAAACGCCGGCACCGAGAGCGTGCTGCGAGGCACGATCGAGAGCGAGCGCACGCCCGCTCCTGCCGCGTCACAGCGTCGATTACCTGAAGATTCGGTGGAATAAGGTGAAGGGGCACCGCCCACGCGCGGTGCCCCTTCTTTTCATCGGGCACGTGGAGGATCGGGGTGGCGGGTACTAGTGCCCGATGAGTTTGTTCATCACCGAAATGTCGAACGTGCCCATACCCGTGGTGTAGTCGTAGCCTGGAAGTGCGGTATAGGCGCCGTTCCCTCCGGTGATGACATCGTGAAACCCGCCGACGACTTGCGTTGGCGGAGGACCGGTCAAGGTCGCGCTTGAGGTGGAGTTCTCGACGTACTCGGTGTACAAAGCCGTTCCACCAAACCCGAGCGCGTTGCCGTGCGCGTTTTGCAGACGTGCATACGATCCCATCGCAAGTGGTGAGGCTTCGCTCGTGCCGCCGATCGTGCAGGGCTCGCCGCACGGACCGGTGGTCGTTTGCAGCGGTTGTTGCGTGTAGACGTTGAAGCCGCCGGCGTTGGGATCCGCGGCCATCGCAATATCCGGCAGCCCGCGAAGATTCGCTTCCGCAACCGTTCCGCCGACCAGCTGCACGC
>JAFAIW010000148.1 GCA_019236495.1 Vulcanimicrobiota bacterium
TGGTTCCGCTGGCCGAGATCGACGAATTCTACGCACCCGCGCGCGACGCGCTTCCTCCCGAAGAGGTGGCGGCCGTGCACCCGATCGACGAACGCGTCTTTCCGGTTTAACGCTCAGAACGCCGTGAAGTCTTCGTTCATCGCGGCATAGGCGAGCAAGCCGCCGCGCAGATGCAGAAGCCGTTCGAACCCTGCGTCGCGCAAGCGCGCAATCGCCCAGAGCGACTTGCGACCCAAGCGGCATGCGACCACATAGGTCGTGGCGCTGTCGAGTTCGTGCATCCGGGCTTCCAATTGTGAAGCGGGCACGTGCATCGCATCCGCCTGCACGCCGAGCACCGCCTCGTGCGGTTCGCGCACATCCAGTAGCGTTGCATGGGAGAGCGTGCGCTCTAGTTCTTCGGGCCCGATCTCGTCGACGTCGATAACGACTTCGTCCTCTCGATATTCGCGCGCGTCGTCGATCTCCGGCGCGTTGCCGCACGCGACGCATTCGGGATCGCGTTGATATGCGAGCACGCGACTCGACGAAAGCAGCGCGTCGACCGTCAGCAGACGTCCGTAAAGCGGCTCGCCGATTCCGAGCAACACCTTGAGGGCTTCATTCGCCTGGAACGTTCCGACGATGCCCGCGATCGCGCCGAGAACGCCGCCTTCCGCGCAGCTCGGCACCGAATCCGGCGGAGGCGCTTGCGGGAAGAGACACCGATAGCACGGGCGTCCACCCGCCGGAAAGACCGTAACGTGGCCGTCGAAGCGATAGATCGAGCCGAACACTTCGGGTTTTCGTTCGAGCACGCACGCATCGTTGATCAAATATCGCGTCGAGAAGCGATCGGTGCAATCGACAACCACGTCGTAGAGCCGCACGAGCTCGCGCGCTATTGTGTCGTCGAAACGGCGCGTCAGCACGTCGACGGAGATGCCGGGGTTCGCAGCGACGACGCGCTCGGCTGCCACCTCGGCTTTGCGCCGTCCGACGTCGGCCGTTGAAAACAGCGTTTGCCGTTGCAAGTTGGTTTCATCGACCACGTCGTCGTCGATGATTCCGAGCCGGCCGACACCCGCCGCTGCCAGGTATGCGAGCACGGGCGACCCAAGGCCGCCCGCACCGATGCACAGCACGCGCGAAGAGAGCAAGCGTTGCTGCCCGGCAAGCCCGACTTCGGGAATCAGTAAGTGGCGGCTATATCGTCTCAGGCGATCGTGATGGCGTCGTAAACGCGTTTCTGAATGAAAACGTCGAGCAGCAAGGGGTCGATCTTGCCGCGCTCCGCGAATTCCTTCGTCAGGATGTCCAACGCCTTCTCCAACGGAATCGCGCGCTTGTACGGCCGGTCGCTCGCCGTCAGCGCGTCGAAAACGTCGGCGATCGTCATCAGCCGCACCTGCGGCACGATTTCCTCACCTTTGAGCTTGCGCGGATAACCGGTTCCGTCGAGATGTTCGTGATGGCCGTACGCGATTTCGGCGACGTTTTGCCAGGGCGTGGTCGTCCACGGAATTTCGGCCAAGAAGCGGAACGATTGCGTGACATGCTGTTGCATCTTGTCGCGCTCGTCGTTCGAAAGCGAGCCGCGCGGGATCTTCAGATACTCGTACTCGTCAGCATCGAGGAGCGGCAGCGCCGACTCGCCGACGCGATAGTGACGCTCCATAACGACCGCCAGCGCATCGCCGACCGTCGCCGCGACCACCGCTGGCTCGTTTGCCTGCTCGACGTTCGCCAATAGCTCGGAAAGCTCGCCTTTGGCTTTTTCGGTGCGCTCTTCGATTTCGCGGATGCGTGGATCGTCGCCGGGAACGCCGCTTTTGAACAGCCCGAACTTCTCTTGTGCGCCCGCGCTTTCGATCTGTTCGATGGCGAGCAAAAAGCGCAAGCGGATTGTATCGAGGCGACCGTCGGGCAGCTTCTTGGACTTGCCGAAAATGTATTCCGGAACCGCGACCTTTCCGAAGTCGTGAAGCAACGCCGCATACCGCATCTCGCGGAGCTGATCGGCGTTGAATTTCAGCGTCGTCAGGTCGCCGGTCTCGATCGTATTGATCGTTTCGGCTTGCGCCACGGTCAGTTTGGAAACGCGCTCTGAGTGACCCTGCGTCGAGACGTCGCGAGCTTCGATCGCTTTTACCGAGGCCCGCACGAACTGCTCGAACAAGGCTTGAATCGATTCGATCAAGGCATTGTTCTCGAGCGCCACGCCGGCTTGCGAAGCAAGTGACATCAACACGCGTTGATCGTGATCGTCGAATTCATCGACGACCTGATCGGTGTGTTCCGGCGACTTCAAGACGAGATCGAACGAAGGTTTGCGGTCGAGCAATTGAATGACGCCGACCACCTCGTGCTTGTGGTTGCGCATCGGCACGCACAGCACCGACTTCGTCCGATAGTTGTTCGCCTTATCGAACGAAGGGTTGAAGCGATATTCGTGTTCTTCGCCGATCAAGTACGCGTCGGGAATCCGCACGATGTCTCCGGTGACCGCCACGTAACCGGCGATCGAAGCACGCGACAGCGGGAGCACCGCGCCGAGGTACTTTCCTTCGTCCGCCGGTCCCGTTTGCGCCACCGCAAATCGGAGTTTCTTCTCGCCCTCGATTTCTTCGATCAAGAACAAGCTTCCGGAATCCGCATTCGTGAGCTCGCGGGCCTTGCGGACGATCAAGCGTTGCAAAGCGCTGATGTCGCGCTCGGAGCTGAGCGCGAGGCCGATCGAGAGCAGCTCTTCGGCTTCCGCACCCGAACGTTCTTCGGCGCCGGCCATCGCGATAAGCTGATCGCGCAAGCCGAAGATTTGCGTGGCGGTCCGGGCTGCGGTCAAAAGCGCCGCGCCTTCGATCGGATACGTCAGCCATGCGATGACGTTTGGCTCGCTCGCCAGCCACGCGGCGCGCGCATCGTTGCGCTGGCCGATCAAAATCGTCAATCCGCCGTCGACTTGCCCGAGCACGGCAAGCGCGCGCTCCATCGCGTCGCGGTTTCCCACGGCGCGCAGGCGATCGTAATCGATCAAATAGACAGTGCGGCGTCCCGGCTCCGCCGTCGCCGAAAAAGGCACGTCCGCCGCACGGCACTCGACCCCCGCCGCTTCGAGGAGCGGCGGTGCATCACCCAAATCGAGTCCCCGGGGGTAGACGAGCAGGATTGCCGGTTCCGTCCCGCGTCCGGCCGCCACCTCAGTGGTGGTGATCATCGTCCCCTATAGTATCGGCATTTCGCCCGCGGGGGGCAAATCTCGGCTCGGCGAAAGCACAGCGCCCATGTCACAACGACCGCATCCGCATATCGATGGCCGAAGTCCTGAGGTGCGAGCGCTAGCGAGCCTCGAAGGGCTCGAAGGACGCGTGCGCGCGCTCGCTGCCGCATTCGTGCAATCCGGTCTGGTCCGGCTGCGCCTGTCGCGCGGTGCAGACGATGCGATCGAATTCCGCCGGCGCGCTTCGTCCGCCGCGCCGCGCGTACCCGAAGCCGCGGTCTTCTCCGCGAATGGCGCGCCGGAGCGGCTCTACGACGTGATTCACGCGGATCTGGTGGGCATCGCGCGATTCAGCCGGCCGGCGCCGGCCGCAGGCCTCGCGCTCGAGAGCGACCGCGAGCTTGCTTCCGTCGAGGCGCTCGGAATCCGCACGCCGGTTCGTTCGCTGGGTCCGGGCCGCATCGTCTCGGTACTCTTTGACGACGGGGCACCGGTCGAGTACGGGCAACCCCTCTTCGAAATCGACCGGGAATAGCGGCGCGCGACAATGTTGAAGAAAGTGCTGATCGCCAATCGCGGCGAGATTGCGCTCCGCATCAATCGCGCCTGCCGCGAGTTGGGTATTGCAACCGTTGCGATTTTCTCCGAACCCGACCGGCCTTCGATGTGGGTGAAACAGGCGGATCAAGCTTTCTGCGTCGGACCCGGTCCGGTGGCGCGCTCGTATCTCAACATTCCGAATATCATTTCTACGGCGCTGATCACCGGCGCCGACGCCGTGCATCCGGGCTACGGCTTTCTCGCGGAGAATGCGCGCTTTGCGGAGATTTGCGCCGATCATGGTCTGACGTTCATCGGGCCGCAACCGCGCGTCATCGCCGCGATGGGCGACAAAGCCACGGCCAAGCGCGTCATGAAAGAAGCCGGCGTTCCAATTACGCCCGGCACCGACATTCTCGAAAACGCCGAAGCGGCCGCCGCCGCTGCGAAAAAGCTGGGCTATCCGGTACTGCTGAAAGCGACCGCGGGCGGCGGCGGAAAAGGGATGCGCGAGGTACGTGCTCCCGAAGCGCTGGAAGCGGCGTTCGTAACCGCGCAAGCCGAAGCGGAAGCAAATTTCAAAGACGGCCGCATGTACATGGAGAAGTTGATCGAGCGCCCGCGCCACATCGAAGTACAAATTCTTGGCGACTCGTTCGGCAACGTCGTGCATCTCGGCGAACGCGATTGTTCGGTGCAAAAACCCTCACATCAGAAGTTGATCGAAGAATCGCCGGCGCCGGCGCTTTCCGATCGGATACGCAAATCGCTGCACACGATGGCGGTGCGCGCGTGTCAGGCCGTCGGTTACGTGAATGCCGGAACGCTCGAGTTTCTCGTGAGCGGCAACGACGTGTACTTCATGGAGATGAACACCCGCATCCAAGTGGAACATCCCGTGACGGAGATGGTGTACGGCATCGATTTGATCAAAGAACAGATTCGCATCGCGTCGGGCGAGTCGCTTGGCTATGCGCAAAATGACTTGAAGCCGGCGGGGCACGCAATCGAATGCCGTATCAATGCGGAAAACGCCGAAAACAATTTCGCCCCGGCGGCGGGAACGCTGACGGGCGTTGTCTTTCCGGGTGGCCCAGGGATTCGTGTCGACACATACGTCTCGACTGGTACCGCGATTCCGCCCTTCTACGATTCCATGCTTGCGAAGATCGTGGCGTTCGCCGCGACGCGCGATGCGGCCATCGCGCGGATGGAGCGGGCGTTGCGCGAAACCTCAATCGAGGGCGTCAATACCACGGTGGGCGTGTGCCTGGAAATTCTGGCCGACAAGCGTTTTCGCGCGGGGAGCTATGCGATCGATTTTCTGCCGCAGTTGATGCGCGCGGGAGTTTCGTGACGTGCCGACCAGACGAATGGCGCGCGAGCTCGCGCTCCAGGCGCTCTTCAGCGTCGAAATCGGCAAGCGTCCGCCGGGTGAAGTTCTCGACGAAACGTTTGCCCATGCGGGCGGGAGTTCCGAACAACGCCGGTTCATCAAAGAGCTCGTCTACGGCACGCTCGAGCATGCGGGCGAAAGCGACCGGGAGATCGGTCCACTCCTGCAGGGTTGGACGATCGAACGATTGCCCACGATCGACCGTTTACTGCTGCGGATGGGAATGTTCGAATTGCACCATCGTCCGCAAACACCGCGGCCGGTGGTGGTCAACGAGGCGGTAGAATTGGCCAAGAAATTTTCGACGGCGGACTCGGGACGGTTCGTCAACGGCGTGCTCTCGAGCGTCATGAAGGGATTAGGCGCGCATAATGGCGCCTAAACGGAAGAAACGCGGCGGCGGCAACACGCCCGAATGGTGGCGCATTCTGCGTATCGTTTTGATCGTGGGCCTGTTCATGGTGCTGTTCGCGGCGGGAACGATCGCGGGCGTCATCACGTCGTATTCCAAGAACCTGCCCGACATCAATCGCATGGCGGACTATCAGCCCGAACGTACC
>JAFAIW010000193.1 GCA_019236495.1 Vulcanimicrobiota bacterium
CTGTCGAAGGGTGGCGGCGCCGCCAGTCTTCGACAAGCTCAGACTGACACTGTTCTGAAACATTTGTGCCTTTCGGCGCTACAAGAGAATGCAACAACTTACCGAGGTGAAATATGAGAAGCCCTGCGAAAGTGGGTACGAAAAACGCCCCCGAGACCGTTCTTCCGGTTCTTCCCTTCAAGCAAGTATTGACGCTCGTACCGTCAAGCTGCGCCTTCCGCGGTTGGGGCGTGAAAGTACTCTAGCTAACATACGGTTCGTGCGGCGCGACCGGCTCGAGAATCCGATCCATCTCTACAAAGATGTTCGGGTCGACGCCGAGATCCGCCGCAGCGACGTTGTCGTCGACGTGTTCGACCTTCGTCGCCCCCACGATGACGCTGGTAACTGCCGGCTGACGCAAGCACCACGAGAGCGCGAGTTGCGCCATCGAACATCCGGCGCGCTGCGCGAGCGGCTGAAGACGGGCAACCGCGTCCAGCACCGGTTGCGTGAAATAATCCTCCATCATTTCTTTCGCGGTGCCGGCGGCGCGCGTTCCCTTGGGTGGATTTGCCGCATCGGTATACTTACCGGTCAGAATGCCCATCGCCAGCGGCGACCACACCACGTTGCCGAGGCCGTACGATTCGCACGCCGGCAACACACGCGCTTCGATCCGTCGCCATAGCGCACTATACTGCGGCTGGTTGCTCACCGGGACCGCCCACCCGTGCGCGCGCGCAAGATTGACGGCCGACGCGATCTGGTCGGCGTTCCACTCCGACACCCCCCAGTACAACACTTTCCCCTCGCGCACCAAATCGTTCATCATTTCGCACGTCTCTTCGACCGGCGTCGTCGTATCGTAGCGATGACACTGATAAAGATCGACGTAATCCAGCGCAAGGCGTCGCAACGACGAGTGAATCTGATCGCGAATGTGTTTACGCGACAAGCCGCGTTCAGTGGGCGAGTCACCCATCGGAAAATACACTTTCGTCGCAACCACGATTGCGTCGCGTTGCAGCTCGCCCAACACCGGCGCCAGAACCTCCTCGGCGGCGCCCCGCATATAGACGTTGGCGGTGTCGAAGAAATTCACGCCGCGCTCGTACGCGCGCAACACACACTGCCGCGCGGTCGTTTTATCGACGGAGCCCCCGTACGTCAGCCACGACCCCAGACCAACCGTGGAAAGGAACAGGCCGGAATGCCCAAGCGCGCGATACTTCATGTCGCGGGAGTCCGTCCCCGCGGCGGCGGCGCCCTTCGAACCTGCGACTTCGCGTCTGGACCGCACCCCGGCAGACCGCTAAGCTGGTGAAGATGCGCTTCGCCGTCTTCGCCGGCCGCCTCGCACTTGGAATGCTCCTCATCGTGGCAGGCGGGGCGAAAGTTGGGCACGCCCCCGACCTGGCAGCCGCGGTGGCGGGCTTTCGACTGCTGCCGGCATGGGCGGTCGCACCGCTCGCGCTCGTCCTTCCGTTTTTCGAAATTCTGCTCGGCGGCTATCTCGTCGCGGGCCTCTTCACCCGGGTCGCAGCCTGGGTGGCGAGCATCCAGCTCTTGGGGTATGCGGCGGTGATTGCATGGGCGGTCCTGCACGGGATACCGGCCTCCTGCGGGTGCTTCGGCCCCTCGGATCGCGCCACGGCGGATTGGCCGCACGTCGCCTTCGATGCGATGCTCGCGGTTCTCGCGGCGGCGATTGCCTGGCGCGCACCGGGCGCGCTGGCGGTCGACGAACGGCTCGCACCGTGAGCCGGCGGCTGGTCGCGGTCCTCTCCCTCGCGCTGATCGCGGCCGCTGCGCTTGCGGCCGTCCTGTGGACACGTTCGCATCCGTACGCACCCGTCAACACGGCCTCGCGCGCGAGCGCAACGCCGGCCCCGCTCGTCGTGGGCGGGCGCGCTCCGGACTTCAGCGTCGCCTCCACCGCGGGCCTTTTCGAATTGAACGACCAAACGAAGCCGGTCTTCTTGGAAGTCTTTGCAACGTGGTGTCCGCACTGTCAACGCGAAACCGCGGTGTTGAACGCCCTTTACCGGCAGTTCGGATCCCGCGTCGCGTTCATCGCCGTTTCGGGAAGCGACGTCGGCATGGATCATGCGAGTCCGGAATCGCAGCTCGACGTTTTGAATTTTCAAACAAAGTTTGGGCCGCTTTATCCCATCGCATACGACGGCCAGTTGAAAGTCGCATCGCTCTACCTGCAAGGCGGCTATCCGACGATCGTCATCATCGACAAAGGAAAACGCGTGCGCTACGCCTCCAGCGGGGAAGTCGGGGTGGCGGAATTACGCGCGCAACTCGAAAAGGTTACGAACGCGGCAACCGCCGGATCATAAGGCGTTCCGCTAAGCGCACGAGCCGCATCCACCACTGTTCGCGCGCAACGATCGGTTCGGTGAGGATCACGCGCAATCCGAGCAGTTTCGCTCCAAGCACGTCGGTAAAGAGTTGATCGCCGATGACGACCGTCTCTTCGCGTCCGGCGCCGAGCACGTCGAGCGCCGTGAGAAACCCGCGCGAACGCGGCTTGCGCGCGGCAAGCACGCATGGGATGCCCAGGCCTGCCGCCACGCCGTCGGCCCACGGCGATGCGTTGTTCGTCACCATCGCGACTTTGAAACCCCGGCCGAGCGCGCCGCGAATCCATTCGTGAACTTCGAGCGCCGGCGCCGGATTGCGATATCCCACAAGCGTGTTATCCAAGTCGACGATGATTGCGCGCGCTCCGCCCGCCTCCAGCAGGTCGAGCGAGATCGAGTGAACGCTCGGTGCGAACGACGTCGGGCCGAAGAGCTTGCGGCGAACGCTCACGATCGAGGTACGAACACGCGCACGGCGGCGGGAAGCACCTCGAACGTCGCAGGTGTTTTGCACGCCGGCTCGCCGTCGGTAAAGACGTGATGCGGGTGCCGGGTTTCAACCACGAAACGCGTCGCCCGGCGCAAGCGCAAGCCCGGCATCTCGGCGATCTCGCGATGCAACAGCTTGGGAACGAGCCGAAGCGCATCGCGGAGATCTTTCGGCTCGAAGCTATAGAGATCGAGCCGTCCGTCGTCGAGCGTCGCGTGCGGATTAGTAATCAACCCTCCGAAATGTCCGCTGTTCGCGATCGTGAGTTGAATGGGCTTCATCCGTTCGGCCGTACCGTCGAACCGCACCGTCGCGTGGAAACGCCGTCCGTATCGCAACGCCAAGAGCGTCGTGCCGACGATCGCGAGCACGCCGTACCGGCGTTTCAATTCCGGAGTTTGGCGCCGTGCAATGCGCGTCGCGAGGCCGATACTCGCTTCGTTGAAAAAGTAGAAGCCGTTCACACGCCCGACGTCGATCGCTCGCGTCGTCCCCGCTGCAACGATGCGCGCCGCCTGGTCGACGTCGAGCGGAATGCCCAACGTGCGCGCGAGATCGTTGAACGTTCCAAGTGGAATGATTCCGAGCGGCAAGGACGTTTTCAAAAGGGCCGGCACCGTCGAAATGAGCGTGCCGTCGCCGCCCGCCACCACGATGCCGGCGAACCCGCCGTCCGCCGCGGCGCGCGCCGCGAGCTGCTCCGCGTCCGGCGGGGCGGCATCGGCATCGCACCCGGCGCGTCGCAGGGCATCGAGAACGCCGCGAGCATCGGCACCTTTACGCGCGCGCGCGTTGACCGCAACGAGTAGCCGCACGCCTTCGGCTACCCTCGCGGGCGCGTTCCGAAACGGACCGCCGCGTGCCGATAACCTATCTGTGCCCGTCCCTCCCGTAATTGCAACAATGTTAGCGCTCGCCGGCTTCGCTTTGGGCATCCTCGCGGTCGCACTCTACGCCAGGTTGAAGGGCACCGGCGCGTCGGAAATCGATGGCGTTTTCTTTCACGGTCACCCCCAGCCGATGTGGATCTACGACATCGAAACGCTGCAGTTTCTCGACGTCAACGCGGCCGCCCGGCAAAAATACGGGTACTCGCGTGAAGAGTTCCTTTCGATGCGCCTTCCGGACATCAGTTGCGCGCCGGAGACGGCGATCCGTGACTTGATCAGCGGCCTTCCGCGCGAACGTTCGGGCGTGCGCGATTGGCCGCACCGGCATCGCGACGGAACGATCGTGGAGTCCGAGATCACGTCGCACGCGTTGCGCTATCAAGGAAAGCGGGCGCGGTTGGTGCTGGCAGCGGACGTCACGGAACGGGTGCGCGCCGAAGAGCGGCTGCGCGAAAGCGAGGCGGCTCTTGCACGCGCGCAACAAATCGCGCATCTCGGCAGCTTCTATCACGATTTGCGCAACGGCGAGCGCATTTGGAGCACCCAGATGTACCGCATCTACGGCTTGCAAGCGGGGGATGCGTTGCCGGAGGGCGGCCTTTGGCCGTACGATCATCCGGACGATGCCGCACGCATCAACGACGCGATCGCGCAAGCGCGGCGGGCGCGCTCGTCTTACGACATCGATCATCGTATCATCCGCAAAGACGGCACGATCCGCTACGTGCAAGAGCAAGGCCAATGGGAATACGACAACAACGGCAAGGAAGTCGTCAATGTCGGTACGGTGCTCGACATCACCGAGCGAAAAGTTGCGGAGCGCGATCTGGAGCACTTGGCGTATCACGACTCTTTAACCGATCTTCCGAACCGAACGAAACTCATATCGGATCTCCAGGTCCTCATCGACCAAAGCGCCAGCGATTCGATGATCGCACTCCTGTTCTTGGATCTGGATCGCTTCAAGATCATCAACGATACGCTCGGCCACCGCTTCGGCGATAGCGTACTGGTGGAAATCGGAAAACGGTTGCGCGAGCGGCTTCCCGCCAGCGGCATCGTCGCGCGGCCGGGCGGCGACGAGTTCATCGTCGTTCTTTCCAACATGCCGGACAAGCTCGAGGTGTCGCGCATCGCCGACCAAATTCTCGATGCCTTGAAAAAACCGTTCAGCGTCGCGGGGCACGAACATTTCATCAGCGCGTCGATCGGCGTAAGCATGTATCCGCTCGACGGCCGCGCCGTGGAGGTGTTGTTGCAAGCGGCCGACGCGGCGATGTACGCCGCGAAACAGCGCGGGGGCGGCAACTTTCACTTTTATACGTCGAACCTTCAATATGCCGCGGCCCGGCGCTTTCGTCTGGAGAGCGCTTTGCATCGTGCGATGGAACGCGGCGAGTTCATGCTGCACTATCAACCCGTGCTCAGCGTGGCCACCGGAAAGATCGTGGCCGCCGAGGCGCTCATCCGGTGGAACGATCCCGAGACCGGCGTGGTGATGCCCAGCGATTTCGTGCCTTTCGCCGAGGAAACGGGGCTCGTGGTGCCGCTTGGTGACTGGGTTTTCAAAGAGGCGTGCGTGCAGGCAAAGCTGTGGAGCGCGGCCGGTTATCCGATTCGGATTTGGGTCAACGTCTCGGCGCCGCAGTTGCAGCACCCCGGCTTCGCGGCCAGCATTCGCGAGCGGTTGATTCTCACCGGCTTGAACCCCGCGCTCATCGGGCTGGAGCTCACCGAACGCACGTTCCTCAGCGCAACCGAAGAAACGATCGCCGCCATGCACGAACTGAAAGGGACGGGCGTCAGCCTTTCGCTCGACGATTTCGGCGTCGCGTATTCTTCGCTGGAATACTTGCGCCGGTTGCCGATCGACAGCATCAAGATCGATCGGATGTTCTTGCGCGACATCGCGACCGATCGGTTCAATCAATCGATCGTTCGAGCGATCGTCGGCATCTCGCACGACCTCAACTTGCAGGTGACGGCCGAAGGGGTCGAGACCACCGATCAATTTGCGTTTCTCACCGATTTGGGGTGCGACGAGTGGCAGGGTTACTACTACGGAGAAGCCATCCCCGTCGATTCGTTTGCACGGTTGCTGCGGGCCCCACGCGGACAGCTCGAACAGGCGCCCAACTACTCCGGGCGTTTCGTCGTCTGACCCTCGATCGATCCAAGGTCTTTCCAGCCGTACATCACATGCGGAAGGTCGCGACCTTCGTCGTTGAGTTCGTACGTGCCGAACTCGCGCGCGCCCAAGCGTTCGTAAAAGCGCCGCGCGTTCTCGTTTTGGCGTAACACCGCTACGACGGTGGAGGGGCGGCCGCGTTGACGCAGGCGCATGCCCGCCGCGGCGACGAGCGCGCGTCCGATGCCGCGCCCGTGAAACGCGCGCAGCACGTACAACGTATAAAGTTCGCTGTCGAATCCAGGCCACCGGTGGGCGACCGGGCCTGCCGACGCAAAGGCCACGATTTCATTTGCAACCTCAGCGACGAAAACGTCGGCCGGCGACGCGTCGCTGAAGACGCGCATCCACTGTTCGAGACGATCGGTGCGGCCGAACGACGTCGCAAACGCTTCATCGACGAGCTCCGCATACGTTTCGCGCCACGCCTCCACATGGACGCGCGCGATGTCCGGCGCATCGACGAGCTGCGCCGCGCGCACCAGCGGCCCGCTCATAGGATTCCTCGATTTCCGGAACGCAATTCGCCGGGGGAGTACGATGTGATGGAAAGCCGAACCTTGGACCACGTCCGCACGAGCGTCGCGCGGTGAGCGAGCATCGCGTCGAGCTGACGCTGCGGGGGCTGATTCTGGGCGGAGCGATCACGCTCGTTTTCACCGCCGCGAACGCGTATTTGGGGCTCAAAGTCGGCTTGACGTTTGCGTCGTCGATTCCCGCCGCCGTGATTTCGATGGCGGTCTTGCGTGCATTCAAGAACGCGACGATCTACGAAAACAACATCGTGCAAACCGTCGCCTCCGCAGCCGGAACGCTCTCTTCGATCGTGTTCGTTTTGCCGGGGCTCGTGATGGTGGGCTGGTGGACCGGATTCCCCTTTTGGGAGTCGTTCGGAATCACCGCGATCGGCGGCATTCTCGGCGTGATGTACAGCGTGCCGCTGCGGCGCGCGCTCGTCACGAATTCCGATTTGCCGTATCCCGAAGGCGTGGCAGCGGCCGAAGTGTTGCGTGTCGGAGCGGGCACGCGCGGCGATCCGGCGCCCGAGGCAATCGAAGAGAACCGGCGCGGTTTGATCGCACTCGTGGCCGGCTCGATCGTCTCCGCGGCGTTTGCCGCGGTCGTCGCGACGCAAGTGTTCACCGATGCGTTTCGCCGTTATTTCTTCGTCGGCACCGGCGCCACCGGAATCGGCATCTCGCTTTCCATGGCGCTCATCGGCGCGGGGCAACTGATCGGCCTTTCCGTCGGAATGGCGATCTTCACGGGTCTGGTGATTTCGTGGGGCATCGCGACGCCGATTCTCAGCGCGCTCCACCCGGTAGCTGGGAGCGCGCAAGACGTCGCGGTCGGCGTTTGGCGGCATCAAGTACGCTTCATCGGGACAGGGACCATCGGCATTTCGGCGTTGTGGACGCTCGCGGTTTTGATCAAGCCGGTGGTCGGCGGCGTCACGTCCGCGCTCGCGGCGTCGCGCCGGCGCGGCACCGACGCGGAGATGCCGCTGACCGAACGCGATATTCCGATTGGAACGGTAACCCTGATCAGCGCCGCGTGCCTCGTTCCGCTGGCAGTACTGCTCGTCAGCTTTCTTTCGGGAAGCGTGCTTGCCTCGATGACGTGGCCGCTGGCCCTCGCTGGAATTGCGTACGTCGTCGTCGCGGGCTTTTTCGTGGCCGCCGCGTGCGGCTACATGGCGGGGCTGATCGGTTCTTCGAACAGCCCGGTTTCCGGTTTGGCGATTCTCGCGGTGATCGGCGCTTCGCTGCTGCTGCTCGCGCTCGTGCATCCGGCCACGCCGCAAATGGCAGCCGCGCTCGTGGCGTACGCGTTGGTTGTAACGGCCGTTCTCCTGTGCGTCGCCACGATTTCGAACGACAACTTGCAGGATCTGAAAACCGGACAACTCGTCGACGCGACACCCTGGCGCCAGCAGGTCGCGCTCGTGGTCGGCTGCGTCATGGGGGCACTCGTCATCCCACCCGTCCTCTCATTGCTCAATGGGGCGTACGGATTTACGGGGCCGCATGCGCTGCCGGCTCCGCAAGCGACCTTGATTTCGACGCTCGCGCAAGGCGTCATCGGCGGCCACATCGATTGGGCGATGATCGGGCTCGGCGCGCTCGTGGGCGCCGGCATCATTGCCGTCGACGAAACATTGAAGCGCACCGTGGGCTTGAAACTCCCGCCGCTCGCCGTGGGACTCGGGATATACTTGCCCGCAACGACGACCGCGCCGGCCGTCGTCGGTGCGGTGCTCGGCTGGGCATACAACCGCTGGATTCGAAATCGCCCGAACGCGGATGCAGCCCGGCGGCTGGGTGTGCTCGTCGCTTCGGGACTGATCGTCGGCGAGAGCTTGTTCGGCGTGCTGCTCGCCGGTTTGATCGTTGCGACTGGAAAACCCGCGCCGCTCGCGCTCGTCGGCGACGCCTTCGCGCCGGTTGCAAACGTCATCGGGCCGGCCGTCTTCGCGCTGCTTTTGATCGCGCTCTACTGGTGGACCGGCAACGTGCTCGGCTCACCAAGCAAGCCCGCACGAAACATGTGAAGGAAGCGCGCGTCGCGGTTTTGTACCTCTTCGGCCCCAATCCGCGCAATAAGGAGAAGCGATGTCGTCCAGCACGCAAGAACAAGCGAAGACCACCACGCTCGCGCCATATCTTTTCTTTTACGGCCGGTGCGCCGAAGCTTTGGAATTCTACAAAGACGCCTTACGCGGTACGTACGAGATGTCGCGCATCTCGGAGTCACCGATGGCCGATCAATTTCCGGCGGAAGTGCGCGACAATGTGATGCACGCGACCTTTACGGCGCCCGGTTTTTCGTTCATGTGTTCGGACGGCCGCGAAACCAAGACCGTCGACCCCGAAGAAGGCAACATTTCGCTCACCCTTGCGGCAGCAACTGCGGAGGAAGGCGATCGGTTGTTCAAGGCGTTGTCCGAAGGCGGCACCGTAGAAATGCCGCTGGAGCCGGTATTTTGGGGCGGACGCTTCGGGCAGGTGAACGATCGCTACGGCATTGCCTGGATGATTTCGTCTCCCTGACGCACGCGTCGCCTTGATCCAAATTTCCAGCCGCTACGATTACCGCGAAACGATCCAGCGCTTGTCGCAGGCAATTGCATCCGCAGGAAGTACGCTTTTCGCGACGATCGATCAGAGTGCGGCGGCCGCAGGCGCCGGTTTGAGCTTGCGCCCGACCACGCTCCTCATTTTCGGGAACCCGAAAGCGGGGACGCCGCTCATGGCGGCGTTTCCGCTCTCGGCCCTTGACCTGCCGCTGAAGCTCGTAGTGTGGGAAGAAAACGGCGTGCACGTCGCCTGCGACATGATGGAGGACGTCGTGCGCCGTCGCGGCCTCAGCGGCGTCGACGCGCCAGTCGCCGCGATCGACCGGGGACTCAAAGCATTGGTCGCGACCGTTTCGTAGCACTCCCCGCTTTTCCGCGAACCAACTGCCCAGAAAGGGACTCGAACCCCCACGACCTTGCGGCCACTGGTACCTGAAACCAGCGCGTCTACCAATTCCGCCACCTGGGCACGGGGCGCGACCGACGACAGTTCACAATCGGCACGCGCCCTCCTGCCCGGCGGCAGTGATCGCATACCGGCCGTTCGTTGCAACCCGTTGGGCGAACGGGCGGTCGGACACGGGCAGCACGATCGAAGGAGCTACGAATGACTGCGACGGCGACTCGCCCGCTGAACATTTTGTTACAGACGACGATTCCGTACGACGAGAACGA
>JAFAIW010000212.1 GCA_019236495.1 Vulcanimicrobiota bacterium
CGTCCAACCGCATCCCGGATTGGCGCACTGCTGGGGCGTCGCGAAGAGCGGCGGCTGACTCAGGAGGGGCACGATCGTGCGCGCGATCAGCGTCATGTTCTTGCTGAGCATGAACGGTACGACCGGCTGCACGTTCAAGTTGAATTGATAGCGTGCGTACGGCCCCAGCCCGAAATTCAGATTGTTTTGAAACGGGATCGCCGCGATATTACCGACCGGATTTTGCGACGTCTTGACGATGTATTGTTGCAGGGCTGCGCGTTGCTCGGGAGTGAGCTTGCTCATGTCGAATGCGCCGCCCGCTTCCGGGCTCGCACTCGGCGCGGGGGCGGGCGTGGCCGCTTCCGGTTGGGCAACCGCCGCTTGCGCGGAGAGTAATGCAATCGACGTGAGAAACGCGACCGCTTGGACGAACAACCGTGGCTGCAACATACGGACCAGCATATACGACGCAACGCGGTTTTAGGTATCCGATAGTTGCAACGCTGCCACCCTTCGAGGCTCGCGCTCCGCGCTCGCTCCTCAGCGTGACACTGGGCACCTCAGGGTGACACGGTATGCTACAAAATCGATTTTATTGCGGCGTCGATCTCGCTTTGCGTCATTTCACCGTCGCGCATCACCTTGATCTTGCCCTTGCGGTCGATAAAGACGTGCAACGGTAGGCCGATCGCGCCGTACGGCTGCATGACGCTCCCGTTCGCGTCGACCACCGCCGGATAGCCCAGTGCATATTTTTTCACGAATTCCATAGCTTTGCCCGCGTTTTCTTGCTCGTCGATGCCGATCACGTGCAATCCGCGCGCGGCATACTTCTTCTGGAGCGCATTGATACCGGGAGCTTCTTCGTTACACGGCGCGCACCAGGATGCGAAGAAGTTCAAATACACGGGCTTTCCGTGGAGCAAGGCAAGCGAGAAGTTTCCGCCGCCGGCCAGCGGTGCCGAAAACTGCGGTGCCGGGCCGCCCGCTGCCGGCACGCCGGCAAACGCGGGTGATGCAAACGCACACACCGCAATCGCAAACCACCATATCTTACGCACGACTACCTCCTCATCCAAACGCCGGATATGCGACAGCTGCGACGTCGCTGTTCATTTGTTCGACGAGCGCCGCCGCGTTTTCGAACCGAATCTGTTCGCGAACGAAACGAAGCTCGCGCAGCGCGAGTTCCTCGCCGTAGATCGTGTAGTGAAAGTCCCGCAGCCACGCTTCGACGGTGCGGCGGGCACCGTCGAACGTCGGGTTCGTTCCGATCGAAACGAGGGCCGCATAGTCCCGCCCGTCGTACCGGGCCAGCGCCGCGTAAACGCCGTCGGGCGGCATCAATTTGTCGGTTCCGAGCTCGACGTTCGCGGTGGGAAAACCCAGCTGATGCCCGCGTCCGGCGCCCAGCGTCACGCGCCCGCGCAGATCGTATGCATGCCCCAGCAACGCTTCGGCCTGCGCAATCTCTCCCGCGCCGACCAGCGCGCGAATGCGCGTGCTTGAAATTCGCTCCTCGCCCGCCAGGACGTTTGGGACCGAAACGAACGGAAGTTGGCGCCGGGCAAACTCCGCCGCAAGCATCGGAACGTCGCCCGAGCGCGCGTGTCCGAAGCGAAAATTCTCGCCCACCGCCAGCCCCCGCACCTTCAAATGGTCGAATAACACGTTTTCGACGAACGCATGCGCGGAGAGCGCCGCCAACTCTGCACCGAACGGCACGATGAAACACTCCTCGACGCCCGCGCGCGCCAGCAAGTCGATGCGCTCCTCGGGAGACGTCAAAAGCGGCGGCTCGGTTCCGGGGCGCAAAAATGCGGCGGGGTGATTTACAAACGTCAATACTCCGGCACGATATCCGGGCTTGCGCAGCCGCTGCATCGCGCGGACGATCTCCAAATGCCCGCGATGAAAGCCGTCGAAAAATCCGATGGCCAGCACCAGCGGCGCGTCATCGGCGCGCGCGAAATCGTGGTAGAGTTTCACACGAAGACCTTGCGCGGCGCGAGAAGCGCGCCGTGCATTTCGCCGACTCCAACCAGCGTTCGGGAGGTATCGCGCACGAAGACGTGGCGCGCGGCCGCACCCGACGGGACGGGAACGACGCGCCCCGCCCGAAAGTCCGCCGAACCGCGTAAATCGAGGACAACGGTCGGAAACGGAATGATGTTCTCCGGCGAGATGAGCGCTGCCGTCGGATCGGCGGCGATTTCTTCCGGCGTCCGGCTCTCGTACAACACAAACGAACCGGAAGCTTCGCGCAGCAGCGCTCCCATGTGCGCAGGAATCCCGAGTGCTTTTCCGATGTCTTCGCACAGCGTGCGAATGTAGGTGCCTTCGGCGCACGCGATGCGCAAACGCGCGGTGCGCTCTTCATAGCCGAGTACGGTGATGCCGTAGACGGTCACGCTGCGCGCCTTTCTCTCGACGGTTTTACCGGCGCGCGCCAGGTCGTACAAACGGCGCCCTTCGACTTTCAGCGCGCTATACATCGGCGGCGTTTGCTCGATGCGGCCCACGAATCCGTCCAACGCGCGCTCGAGCATGCGCTGCCATCCCTCCGGAACGGCGGCGGTGGCGAGCGTTTCGCCGTGCGCGTCGGCCGTGGCCGTCGAGCGGCCGAGCACGAGCGTGCACGCGTATTGTTTGCGCTGATCGGTGAGCAGCGGTATCAAACGCGTCGCTTTACCGACCGCAACCGGAAGCACGCCCGCGGCTTGCGGATCGAGCGTTCCCAAATGGCCGACCGCAATTCGGCGCTCGCGCGCGTAGACGCCATACACGCGGCGCACGCGCGCCACCACGTTCGCCGACGTGGGGCCGGCGGGCTTGAAGACGTTGACGAACCCGATCAAAGCCCTTCGGCGATCAAGGCCGCTTCGACGGCTTTCGTCGCATCGCCGAGCGTTCCGCGAAACGTCAAACCCGAAGCCCGAAAGTGCCCGCCGCCGCCCAACCGTGACGCGGCCGCTTGAACGTTGATCTTTCCTTTGCTGCGCAAGCTGACTTTGATTTCGCCGTCCTGCGTTTTGAACAAGGCGGCCGCTTCGACGCCTTCGATCGAACGCAGATGTCCGACGATCTCTTCGGTGTCTTCGTAGTCCGCGCCGCACGTTTCGAGCATCTTCTCGTCGATGAACGACCAGCAATAGCGCCCCTCGTGTTCCAGCGTCGCTTCTTCGAGCGCGCGGCCGAGCAGCTTGATCGCCGCAAAGCGCTTGTTGGCAAAGACTTCTTCGGTGATCTCCTCGCGATCGGCGCCGGCCACGATCAGCTGCGCGGCTAAGCCGAGCACCTCCGGGGTCGTGTTGCTATGCATGAATCCACCGGTGTCGGTCATGATCGTGGTGAGCAAGCACGTCGCGATCCGGCGGTCGATTTCCACGTTGAGCTGACGCAATAAGCGTACCACGCAGGTCCCCGTCGAGCACTCAGTGGGAATCACGTAGTTGTAGGCGCCGAAATGTTCGTTGCCGAGATGATGATCGATGTCGAGAATGTTCTCGCGCGCGACGTTCTCGAGCGTCGCACCGCCGCGCGCCCGGTTGCCCATATCGCAGAAGACGTAGAGCGTGTCCGGGGGCAAATCAGCGGGCAAATCGCGCGTCACCATCTCGGCCTCGGGCAAGAAGCGCAAATTCCGCGGAACGGCACCCTCTTGAAAGTAGACAACGCGTTTACCGAGCTTTTTCAGCGCGAGTCCGAGCGCCAGCCCGGCGCCGAGTGTGTCGCCGTCGGGATTGACATGACTCACCATGACGAAAGCCGGACGCGCCCGCAGCTGCGCGACGACTTCTTCGGTCGTCGAGCTTGCCGGCGTCTCCGGTTCAATCATGCACGTGCTCCATCACCTCGCGCAGCGTCTTGCTCACCGAGATCGCACGCTCGGTCGAGCGATCCTCGACGAACTGCAACTCCGGCACGCTCCGCAGCGACTTCATCTCGTGCCCCAACTCGCCGCGCAAGAACTTCGCGGCGTGCGTCAGAGCGTCCATCGTTTGGCGAGCGACGTGGCGGTCGCCGATGACGGAAACGAACACGCGCGCGTGCTTGAGATCTTGCGTGGTCTCAACGCGCGTCACCGTCGCAAAACCCAAACGCGGATCCTTCAGCTCTTGGGAAATCAACGTGCCAAGCACGCGTTGGATCTCGTGATCGATCTTGGCTAAACGCTGCCGGTTCATGCGGCGTCACCCGGTGCGACCTGTTCGGAAGTGTACGCTTCGATCACGTCGCCCTGCTTGAGATCCGCGAATTTGGCAATTTGAATGCCGCACTCGAAGTTCTCGGCGACCTCGCGCACGTCGTCCTTGAAACGCCGCAGCGATTCGATTTCGCCGTCGAACACCACGGCCGCATCGCGTAGCACGCGCGCCTTGGCGTTGCGTGCGATCTTTCCGCTCTGCACGTAGCAGCCGGCAATCGTTCCAACCTTGCTGACCTTGAAGATCTCGCGCACTTCCGCGCGGCCCAGCGTGACTTCCCGGAACTTCGGCGCCAGCATCCCGCGCATGGCCTTCTTGAGGTCGTCTTCGACGTCATAGATGACCTGATAGAAGCGTAGATCGACTTGCTCGTTTTCGGCCAAACGCTTTGCGGTCTCGTCCGGCCGGATGTTGAAGCCGATCAGCACCGCATTCGAAGCGCTCGCGAGGTTGACATCGTTCGGCGTAATTGCGCCGACGCCGCCATAAATCACCCGGATGTCCACCTCTTCGGTGGCGAGCGATTCCATGCGCGCGCGCAACGCTTCGACGGAGCCTTGTCCGTCGGCTTTGATGACGAGGTTGAGCGTCTTCTTGCCTTCCGCCGGCATCGACATGAAGGTCTCCAGCGAAACGCGTTGGCCGCCGCTCGATGCGATGCGCGTATCGCGCCGCCGTACTTTGCGTTTGTCGGCGGTTTCGCGCGCAACGCGCTCGTCGCTGACGACCATCAGCGTGTCGCCGGCTGCGGGGACGTCTTGCAGTCCCATGATCTCGACCGGAATCGAGGGACCGGCTTTTTTCACTTGTTTGCCTTTGTCGTCGACGAGCGCGCGGATTTTTCCGTACGTTCCGCCGACCACGACCACGTCGCCGCCGCGCAGAGTGCCGTTCTGCACGAGCACGGTAGCCACCGCACCGCGGCCGCGGTCGAGAGCGGATTCGATAACGACGCCGGTCGCTCGGCGATTCTTGTTGGCTTTCAAGTCGCGAATATCGGCTTCCAGCAGCACCGTTTCGAGCAATTTGTCGATACCGTCGCCGGTTCGCGCGGAAACCGGGACCATTTCGATGGTGCCGCCCCAATCGACCGCCTGCAGTCCGGTTTCGGAGAGTTGTTGCTTGACGCGCTCGGGCTGTGCGTCGGCTTTATCCATCTTGTTGATGGCAACGACGATGGGAACGCCCGCCGCTTTGACGTGGCTGATGGCTTCCTTCGTTTGCGGCATCACGCCGTCGTCGGCCGCTACGACCAAAATGGCCACGTCGGTGACTTTCGCGCCGCGCGCACGCATCGCGGTGAATGCCTCGTGACCGGGCGTATCGATGAACGTGACTTTGCGGTCGTGATGATCGACGGTGTATGCGCCGATCTTCTGTGTGATGCCGCCGGCTTCGCCCGCGGCGACGTCGCTGGTGCGGATTCGGTCGAGCAACGACGTCTTTCCGTGATCGACGTGACCGAGCACCGTCACGACCGGAGGCCGCGCGGTCATCATCTCGGGTTTGTCTTCCTCTTGTTCGACCGTGACTTCTTCGCCGGCTTCCTTGACGACCGCATTGAACCCGAACTTCTTCGCAACCGTGATCGCAACGTCGCTCGAAATGTTTTGATTGATCGTGGCCATCGTACCGGTCTTGATCAATTCGGTGATCACGTCTCGGACCGGAACGATCATCGACGTCGCCAGTTCTTGAACCGTCAAAAGATCGGGAATCTCGATCGTCTCGAGTTGGCGCGGCGGCGCCACGACGGCACCGTCTGCGCGGCCCTTCTTGCGTTGGCGGTCTTTCTCGAGAAGTTGATCTTTCTCGCGATCTTTTTTGCTGATCTTTTCATCGCGCTCGCGCACGCGATCGCCGGGACGTCCGCCCTTCTCACCGGAGCTCGGGGCGGGCGCCTCCGTTCCGGCCGTCACGCCTGGGCGCGGCGTGAAGGGACGATTTCCGGGCGGGGTCAGCGGCCGGAAGGGGCCATTGCCGACGGGCCGGCGCAGCGGCTGGCCCTGGGGACGTTCGACCGGCTGGCCTGAACGCGGTTGATAACCGGGGCCGCCGGCTTGTCCCGGACGCGGCGCAACGCCCGGCCGACCGGGAATGCCGACGTTCGGCCCCGGAGAGGCGGAGGCGGGATTTTGCGGCGGGCGCGCCGGTGGCCGAATCGAGGATTGACCTGCGGGTACGGGCTTCAAGCGCGGAACGGCGGCCTCCGGCGGAGGGGGCATGGGACGCGGCCGGGCGGCCGGAATCGCGGGCGCGGGTCGTTCGGGCGTAACGGGCGCGGCCGCAGCCGGCATCTCTACCGGGGGAACGGCCGGCGCTTCGGGCGCGCTCTTCGTGGGACGCTTCGGCGCGGAGGTCGGAGCGACGGGTTTGAGGGTCGGACGCGCCGCGGCAGGCTTGGCAGCCGGAGGGACCGGTTTGGCGGCGGGAGCTTTCGGTGCGGCCTTCGGTTTGGGAGGGGCCGTGGCGCCGTTAGATTTTGCAGGCGCGGGGACAGCCAGCACGCTGCGGACGAGATCCGCAATCTGCTCGGGGACGACGCTCAGCTGGTTCTTCGCTTCGAAAACGCCGCCGAGCCGCTCGTTGAACAGCGAGATCAGCTCTTTTGACGTCAGCCCGACTTCTTTCGCGAGCTCGAAGATTCGTACTTTCGCGGTTGCCATATCTTCCAATTCTGTAGGCGCAACGATTCGATGCGCCCCCCGCCTAGCGGGGCCCCAGGATTGGGGCGCGTGCTTTTACTTCATCTGCGTCGTGACCCCGACGTGCGATGCCGAAGGAGACCCAAACCCCGCGGGCTCCCTAGCGGACATTGCGGTTATTCATCGTTGTGTTTTGCGCATCGTTAACTACTCAACAAACACGGTCCCCAGCGCTGCGGATGCAAGTCCGGGGAACCGCTTATTCTTAGACACCCGCTCGGCGCAGGCCCGCGAACAAAGGTAAACTCCTCGCCCCTCGCGGCGCCGGCCCCGCTCGTCCGCGATCCAGCTGCCGTCTTCCCGCACGAAACGCTGCAGTTGCGGCTGTTCGTGGGCTCCGCGACATCCGACGCAAGTCCGAATCGGGACGCCTATTCGCCGCCTCCCGTCCCAAGACGCTCGCGTTTGAATTCCTCGAGTTTTCGAATGAGCTCGGCATCGATCTCTTCACCTGGAACGGCAGCCGGCTCGGGCGCAACTTCAACAACGGCGGGCTGCTCGACGGTTGCCCGCTCCTCTCGCTCGGCGAGATAGCGCTCGCGGGCCCGCGCCGAGTCGCTCTCGGTTGCGATGTCGAGCCGCCATCCTGTGAGGCGCGCGGCGAGACGCACGTTCTGCCCGTCGCGGCCAATCGCGAGCGATAGTTGGTAATCGGGAACGATGACCAACGCCACACCATCGTCTTCGAAAAGCTCTACGCCGATGACCTTCGCCGGCGCCAGCGCGTTGGCGATGAATGTCGTGGGCACGGCATCGTATCGAATGATGTCCACTTTCTCGCCCCGCAGGTTGTCGGTAACGTTCGCGATACGGCTTGATTTTGGACCGAGACACGCGCCGATCGGATCGACTTCCGGCCGATTGCTCTTTACCGCGACCTTC
>JAFAIW010000238.1 GCA_019236495.1 Vulcanimicrobiota bacterium
CCCTTGTCGAAGACTTCCAGCTCCGGCACGACACCATTGCGTTGCATCTCGCGCAAGATGCCGCGCATCACCGGAAAGCTGTTCTCGAAAACCTCGTCGCCGAAGTTCACCGTGCCGCAGGTCAGCGTCCCCATATCCGGTCGCAACTGCAGCGGCGCGGCGCGTTCTTCCGGCGTCATGCCGATCGCCCCACCGGTGGAAAACTGCACGATCAAATCGCTGCGCCCGCGAATCTCGTCGAATGCTGCCCGAAATCGCGCCACGTCGTGCGTGTTGCTGCCGTCGTCGTTACGACAGTGCACGTGAATGAGCGACGCACCCGCCGCGCGCACTTTTGCGGCGACGTCACCGAGCTGCTTCGGCGTGACGGCGAGATGCGGGGTTTGATCGGGCGTGAGCTCCGCTCCAACCGGTGCAACCGAAATGACCAGGGGGTCCATGCCGTCTACTTGCGTGGACGCGTCGCGCGCCCCTCGCGGCCGCGCAACTTTTGCCACGCGATGTCGATGAATTCGGCGTCGAGCCCGAGCAACCGCGCCAAAAAAATCGCATCGGCGGTGTGCTCGCGCGCCGCACCTACCGGTTCGATCGTGTAGTCCATCAACGCCGCCAACTGCTGCAGCGCCTCGTCGAGATCTTCGCTGGGCGCTTGCTCCGAGATTTCGCGCAGTCCGCGTACCACAAAGTGCGGAGCGCCCGCATCCTCCGCGATGCCCGTTAGGTGCGTTGCAACGAGCGCGCAGACGCGCAAGCGCCGCAATCGGACGATGAGCGCGAGCAGCAAAGCGCGCCCTTCGTCGGGCGTCGTCGTGCGCGCGAATTCATCGATCAACAACAGCGCAGGCTCGGCGCCTCGCGCGAGCACGTCGCGCAAACGCACCACTTCCCCCGCAAACGACGAGAGCAGCCCGCCGGGTTCCTCGCGCACGCCGATGCCGAGCCAGGCGATTTCCGCAAACAATGCCACGCGCGCACTCTCGGCCGGCACCGGCAAACCGAACGCCGCGCAGACCGCTATGAATCCGCACGTGCGCAAAGCTACGCTTTTTCCGCCCATGTTCGGGCCGGTGAGAATGGCGACTTCGCCGAGCGTTAGCGCGATCGGAACGTATGGGCGGCCCTCGCGTTCCAGCTCCGCTTGCAACGGCAAGTAATGTGCGTCGACGAACGCAAGCGATGCGTCCGCATGATATTCCGCGGGACGGCACGCATAGCGCTGCGTAAAGCGGACGGCCGCAAGAAGAACGTCGAGCTCGCCCGCGAGGGCTTCGGCGCGCTCGAGTTCCGCCACGTGCTCGCGCACCCGCTCCGAAAGCGCGGCACGCACGCGCTCTTCCCCGCTCGAGGCCACCTCGCTCGCTTCGTCGCGCCGGCGCAACGCGGCGAGCGCACTTTCATCCAATTCAAGCTCGCAGAGGTAGTATGTGGGCGCCTCGCGGATCACGCGAACGCCCTCGGGGAGCGAGGCGCTGCGGGCATCGCGCATGACGATGAACTCCGGCGATGCGATGTCCGCGCGCCCGAGTGCGGCCGAGGCGCTCGCGAGTAAGCGCCCGCGCGCCGCTTCGAATTCCGCTTGCGCCGCGGCGGCGCGAGCGCGCGCGGTCCCTAAGTCGCGGTCGAATGCGTCGTCGAGGTAGAAGCCGAATTTTCCGGCGCGCCCGCGCTCCAACGCGACGGCGATCGCCGAACACCGGGGCGGCTTCGGGATGTTCTTCGGAAGCAATGCGTCGACTCGCTCGAGCGCGTCGCAGAAACGCAGCAATTCGAGAAAATCCGCGTCCGCAAGAGTGTCGCCCACGCCTGCACGCGCAATCGCCCCCGACGCATCGGGTGCCGAGCGTAAGGCGTCGCGCAGCGCCTCGACGGATTCGGGGGCGAGCGCCTGGGCCGCGCCGCTGACTTGCGCGGCACGCGCCGCCGCTGCACCTTCGTCGCCGGGGCGATAGGGCTCGAGGCGCGCAAA
Source organism: Vulcanimicrobiota bacterium (assembly GCA_019236495.1). Classification (GTDB taxonomy): domain Bacteria; phylum Vulcanimicrobiota; class Vulcanimicrobiia; order Vulcanimicrobiales; family Vulcanimicrobiaceae; genus JAFAIW01. The sequence continues at coordinate 1,967 of JAFAIW010000238.1, forward strand.
CGCGCGCCGGCCGTAGTCGCTCACGGGCTCGAGTTCCGCCGCCAGCCATTCCAGACCGAGCGACTGCGCCGTCGCACCGTCGCACAACAGGTTCGTCCTCATGCGGCCTGCACGGTTCCGCAATAAACGTCGAACGTCGGCACGCCGACCTCTGCCGCAACCGACTCCATGAATTCTCGCGGTTCGAAATACCGATCGCGTCCGATCGACGCGACGGTACACGCGATGACCCGCAGCGGCCGCTCGCACCGCAAATCGAGGCGCGAGCGAAGTGCCGCAAACGCTTTGCCTCGAATCGCGATTTGCGTCGGATCGCGCACCACGATTTGCCGCTGCTCGCGCTCCGCGACGAACTGCGCCGCCGCCGCCGGCGTCAAACCACCCTCGACGCGCACGAACGGCGCGTTCGAGTCGACGGGAGGAATCGTCAAACGGTGCACGAGCGCCGCAACATTCTGCACGGCTTCGCGGAGCGTCGTAACGTTCGACGCGCCGGTCGCGACGATGACCGCGTCGTGCGCTCCCGCCAGCGCGGCCACGCGGTCGACGGCGCCGTCGACGATGACGCGTTGCGCTCCAAGCGCGAATAGCCGGTCGATCGCGCGACGCATGCCGCTGGCGGTCGGCGGCCCGACGAGCTCGTAAAAACCCCGGCGGCGCACGCGCACGTACAAAATCGGTCCGGCGGCCGTCTGCAGGTCGGAGGCGTCGAGTATTTCGCTTGCGGGGTGCGCCGGGATGGCCTCCCGGGCCGTCGCAACCAGCATCCCGCTCTGCAAGAACAACCGCGGTTTCGCCAGGGCGTCGGAGGCGTCGATCGCTTCGCCGTCCCGTCCGATCGAGATCAAGCCGGTGATCTCGGCGCGATGCGCGGCCGCATCGCAAAGCGCCCGCACGACCACGGTCTTCCCGACGTTCTTTCCCGTGCCGACGACGACGACCGACGGGGCAACGCGCGATGCGAGCTCGAGCAGTTCCGGACCTACTTCGACTGGTTTCATCCGAATCCAAAATACTTCTGCGCAATGAAAAACAGGCCGGTGGCCACGAGCAAAATCCCGGACCACAATTCCGCCCCTTCTTCCACGCGGCGTCCTAGCGCTTTTCCAAGTGCCAGCCCGCTGAATGTGGAGACCACCGATACGATTGCAATAACCGCCAGCGTGATCGCAACCGGCACGCCGATGTACAAAATCGTGAAACCGATGCCGAGCGAATCGAGACTAATCGAAAGCGACGCGACGAACAGTCCCCAGCCGCGTGACATGTCCAGCGGTTCGCCTTGTTTGCGCTCGCGCAGGGCTTCCACGATCATGTAACTGCCGAGCAAGACGAGGGCCACAAAACCGATGTAGCCCGCAACCCCGCCGAGGAGGCGGCCTGCCACCGCTCCGAGCATCGCGCCGATCACGTTCATCAGCACTTCTGCGCTCGCGAAGGCGAGACCGATGCGCAAGCGCAGCCCTGCGTCGACGCCGCCGCGGATCCCCGCGCCGACGCTGACGGCGAAAACGTCGAGTGCGAGCGAGACCGCGAGAATGAATGCCTTCAGCAGGCCCATATGCGCCTCGTACGCACTGGATTCGCGGAACTCCCTTCGCGGGGTTTAGGAGGCCGGCACCTCGCTGAGTGCCTCCGACGGATCGACGTTCGGATGCATGATCAGCTGCGTCACGGCGTTGCGCAGCTGCGAAATCGTGAACGGCTTGTTGAGGAAGTAGTTGGCGCCCGCATCTTTGGCGCGCCCGTCCATCGCGTAGTTGGTGTGTCCGCTGATCATCAAAATCGGTTTGCGCTTGGTCTTCGGGTCGGACCGCAAGCGCTGCACCAAATCGATCCCGGAGATCCCCGGAAGCATGAAGTCACAAATGATGATATCGAACGGCTCTTCGCGCCCAATCGCAACGAGGGCGCTTTCGGCGTCGTTGCAAGTTACGATGTAATACGGCCCCTTCTTGAGGACCGTATTGATCAGCGTGCAAATCGCCGGGTCGTCGTCAGCGATCAGCACACGCCATACCCGCTCGGTCACCTACTCTCGTTTCCGCGACCACCAAAGCGCTGCCTCGCTTGCTCGGTCCTATTTTGGTAAAGTTTTGGGGCATGAATGCTGAACGAACCGCGGTTTTCGCCGTGGCCGCGATCCTGTTGCTCGCAATCATGGCCGGGCCGGTCGCACTCCTGATCGCGACGGTCCCGCCGCCGGCCGTCGCCGCCGCATTTGCCGACCCCGGCGTCGCCGGAGCGGCGCGCGTCTCGCTCGGGGCGTCCGCGCTCGCGCTCGTCGCAGCGACGCTGCTCGGCGTGCCGGCCGGATACGAATTGCGGCGTTGGAATGCGGTCCCGCGCAGCCTCGCTCTGTTCGCGCTCGCGTTACCGCTGGCGTTTCCGCCGATCGCATCGGGCATCGTACTGCTCAACGTCGTCGGCTTGCGTACGGCGCTCGGCGCGGCGCTCGCCGCACATGGCGTGCCGCTAGTGGATTCGTTCTGGGGAGTGAGCCTCGCGGAGTTTTTCGTGAGCGGATCGTTCGTAGCGATTACCTCGTTCGCAGCGTTTGCCGCACTCGATCCTGCCTACGAGGAAGCGGCAGCGACGCTCGGCGCCAGCCCGCTGCGCGCGTTTTTGCTCGTCGCGCTCCCACTCGCCGCGCCGAATGTTGCGGCGGGGATTCTTCTCGCGTGGCTGCGCGCGATCGGCGAATACGGCGCTACGTCGGTACTCGCCTATCATCCCACATCGTTACCGGTGGCGCTCTATGTGACGCTGTCATCGCGCGGCGTAGAAGCCGCGCTTGCGATTGCCTACGGCTTCGTCGTGCTCGTCGGCATCGTCGTCGGCTTGCAATGGGCGATTCGACGCCACGTCGTATAGTCGAAAAGTGGCAACGATCGATCGACTTCTCGCTCCCGACTCGGTTTTCTCACGTCGCTTCTTTTTTCTCGCGCGGCGCTTCGTTCCGGGAGACCGAATCGAAGATGCAATCGCCGCCGTTCGCCGCCTGAACGAAGCGGGTATGACCGCAACCTTGGATTTCTTGGGCGAGGACGTGACCGATCCCGCCGCGGCCGCCGCGACGCGCGATACGTATCTGCGCATGCTGGACGCAATTGCGGATGCCGGCGTGCGATCGAACGTTTCGGTGAAGCTAACCGCGATGGGGCTTTTGATCGGCGAGGTGTTCGCCCTCGAGAACCTTTCGGCGATCTTGGTGCGCGCGCGCGGCAATGCCGATCCGTTCGTGCGCATCGACATGGAAGGCTCGAGCGTCACGGAGGCCACGCTCCGGGTTTTCGAGCGCGCCTACGCGGACCACTCGAACGTGGGTCCGGTGTTGCAAGCCTACTTGAAACGTACGCCGCACGACGTGGAACGCTGCGTCACACTGGGCGCGCGCGTGCGATTGTGTAAAGGCGCATATAGCGAGCCGGCCGAGATTGCAATCAAAGACATGCCGACCATCCGCCGCGAGTATCTCAAGCTGGCGGAGCGCTTGTTGCAAAGCGGAAATTATCCGGGAATCGCCACCCACGACCGCCGTTTGATCGAAGCGGTGAAAGAGTTCGTCCGGACGCATTCCATCGCCCCCGACCGATTCGAATTTCAAATGCTCTACGGCGTGCGACCGGAACTGCAACGTGCGCTCGTGCGCGACGGTTTCCGCCTGCGAATCTACGTTCCATTCGGCACGCATTGGGCCGGCTATTTCTATCGCCGCGTGATCGAGCGCCGCGAGAACGCGTTCTTCGCACTTTCGTCGATTTTCTCGAAATAAATGCGCGCCGTCGTGCAGCGCGTGAGCCGCGCCGAAGTGCGGGTTGACGGCGCGGCGGTGGGTGCGGTCGGCCTGGGCTTGGCCGCGCTCGTGAGCGTGGGCGTCGACGATGCCGAGCCGGATGCCGTTTACGTTGCGGAAAAAATCGCGGCCTTGCGAATTTTTCGCGACGAGGCCGGCTTGATGAATCGCAGCGTGCTCGAAGCCGGCGGTGGGGTGTTGTTGATCTCGCAGTTCACGTTGCACGGGGACGTGCGCAAAGGGCGCCGTCCGTCGTTTATCGCGGCGGCCCGTGAAGACGCGGCACAACCGCTCTTCGAACGTGTCGGAGCGCTGTTGCAGCACGCCGGAGTGCCGACCGCGTTTGGTTCGTTCGGCGCCACGATGGAAGTCGAACTGGTCA